>JAXHTN010000152.1:0-5033 GCA_034190145.1 Halobacteriota archaeon
GTCGGCAACGGCCCGACGAGCTTCAAGGGCCGCAAGGTCGGGGCGTTGGTCACCGACGGGGTCGATGCGGCGGTCGTCGCCGGGCTGCAGAAGGCCCTCGCCAAGGAAGGACACCTTGGCGTCCCTCTCTTCAAGGATGCGTGCAAGGGTTCCGGTCATCCGGATTCCTGAACATGCAAGTGGGTGTCCTATCGCGGTCGCACCACCTCTTACATTGATCCTATCTTCAGGTACACCGAACTTCTTCATGGCATACATTGCCACAATCACGAAGGCCTCATTGACCTCCCAGTAGTCTATATCTTCTGGCTTGAGACCTGCATGTTTAAGTGCCATCTCACTTGCAGGAACCGGACCTGCACCCATAATACTTGGATCTACACCTGCCCATCCGAGAGATGTGATCTTTGCTGATGGAGTGATTCCATACTGCTTGGCTTTATCCTCAGTCATCAAGATCATTCCGACTGCTCCCGCATTAAGTGGGGATGAATTTCCTGCAGTTATGACACCTTTTCTCTTGAAGGCCGGTTTCAAGTTGGCTGTAGATTCAAGTGTTGACCCTCTCCTTATACTCTGGTCTTCCTCGATAATCTTAACGGAACCATCCGCCTGCTTTGCCTCGACTGGAATTATCTCTCCCTTGAAGTAACCATCATCAAGAGCCTGCTCTGCCAGATTGTGTGACCTGACCGCAAACTTATCAAGATCCTCTTTTGTAATATTCAAACCTTCTTCGTTGGCAGTTGCAAAGAGTTTCTCTGCCGTAAGACCCATGCTCTGTGCAGTTGCCATATCATACTTCTTGAAGAGGTCTTTCATTTTTGCCGGGTTCATTATCCTCATCATTCCCATAATGTGGGGGTCGTTTCTATAATATGAGAAGTCTATAGGCAGATGTGTCATGTGCTCGATTGCACCGACGACGACAATGTCAGAATAACCTTGTGCAACCTCCATCGCCCCCGTGTGTAGTGCAGACATACCACTGCAGCATGCACGCTCTATTCCCTGTCCAGCCACATTTATTGGAAGGCCTGCGACCAAACCGGGTAGCCTACTAATTCCCTGCTGTTCTCCTATCTGTATGCTTGCCCCGGTGAGAACATCATTAATCTCGGTTGGATCTATATTTGTCCTCTTTATCATCTCTTTTATGATGTCCGCAAATACAGTCACCATTCCCAAGCTGTCAAATACATCTCTTTCAGGTTGTCCTGGCCTCGACCTTGAGAAGGGAGACCTAAGATAATCCGCTATAACAACGTTTTCCATCTTTGCCATTATAATATCCTCTTGTGATCTCTTTCTAATATTCATTATTTAATATTTGTGATTTAATAATTGGGACTATACTCACTTACTCTTTTGGCTTTGGGAGGGGGCATAATTAGGCCTTTTGATGCATTTTCTATGCTTTTAGAAAGATATATAAGGAGATATACGAAAGCTGATATTAGAGGTTTAACTATGGTTAAGATGCAAGATGTAGTCGTTATTGACGCCTGTAGAACGCCTATAGGTAAAGCGAGACCTGACGGGTATTATGCAAACACCCGTGCAGACGATCTGGTTATTGCGGTGATCTGTGCCCTAATGGAACGGAACCCTCAGGTAAAGCCAGGTATGATCAATGATAACAGATGGGGTGCAACAACCATCACTGAAGAGACCGGTATGACGATGGGAAGGGCCACTGCACTTGCAGCAGGGCTCGGTGTGGAAACCCCTGGATGTGCCCTAGATAGAATGTGTGCAAGTGGTCTCACTATGATAGGAGACGCCTGTCACGCCATCGCATGTGGTATGGGAGACATTATGATTGCTGGTGGTGTGGAGCATATGTACCGTTTTCCAATGGGATACAACGCTAGGCCGAATGCCAAGATGATGAACGCCAAGTTACCCGATGGTTCTAAATTGGATTTCAGGGCTGCAGGATCGATGGGTCTTACCGCTGAAAATGTCGCAAAGAAATACGGAATCACAAGAGAAGAGCAGGACCTGTATGCTTACGAATCACAGCAAACAGCCAAAGTGGCAATGGATGCCGGTAAACTCAAGAACCAGATAATACCGATGGAGGTTGTGATCACAGACAAAGAGGGAAACAAAGAGAAGAAGATTGTTGACGTTGACGAGCAACCGAGACCAAATACGACCCTCGAGAAGATGGCATCACTTAAACCATCATTTATAAAGAGTAAGAAGAAAGGGGGTTCTGTAACTGCAGGTAACTCATCCGGTCTCAATGATGCAGCAGGCGGTGTACTTCTGATGTCTGCTGATAAAGCAAAAGAACTCGGATGTGTCCCAAAAATGAAATTTATAAGCTCAGGCCTTGCTGGTGTGGATCCGGCATACATGGGAGAAGGACCGATTCCAGCAACAAAGATGGCACTCGAGAGAGCTGAACTCACAATAGATGATATCGGAATCTATGAGCTGAATGAGGCCTTTGCATCACAGTCGATCTGCAACATAAATGAGCTCAAGATAAATAAAGAGAAGACTAAAATAAACCCATGGGGTGGTTCGATAGCCTATGGTCATCCGCTAGGAATGTCCGGAGCAAGGATAGTGGCATTCTTAAAAGATGAGTTTGCAGATCCTGAGTTCAAGGACATACAGTACGGTATCACAGCAATGTGCGTGGGTATGGGACAAGGCTACGCCATAGTCTGGGAAAACCTACTGAGATAATCTCGTTTTAAAAAAAAGGGGGATATTCCCCCTGCTATTCTTTTTATTCTTTTGGTTCTCACACTGGTGCGAATCCTCCGCCGCCGCTAACAAGATTACCCACTCCACCAACAGTTATTACAGATGTGGCAGCGCCCACCCAGTACATCCCCACGAAGTGGAGAGGTACGGTATACATGTGACCACCGTCAATGAATCGTATCATCATGGATGATATCAATGAATGAGAGAACATAATGAATATCAGAAATGCATTCATAAGTGCGATGTTGACCTCAGTCTCAAGTAGCCCTGCAACGGCACCTGCCGGAAGATCAACGGAACTCAAAGTCTGTTGCATCGTGTCAACAACGGCAAGAGATATGTAAAAAGTTGCAGATACACCACCGATAAGACCGTATAGTGTTCCTGTGATACCTGATCCGGCATCGTAACGTAGTTTCCGCAGCGAGATGATCTTAATGAAGTTGTCACTTATTATTCTCCCGATATCCTCTGCATTCCCTCCGACATCAACAGCCTCAATGAACATGAAGTTACACCTCTGAATCAGATTGCTCTCGGTCTCTCTTGAGAAGTGGTCCCAACATTTCATCTTGTCGATACGCATTATCGTCCTTTTATACAGATTCCTCACGCTTTGAGTAAGGGCTCCAAAATCGTGTAATCGCAGCTCTCTTAGTGCATACTCAACAATTCCACCCCTTGACGCTGCGGAGGCCCCAAGAGACCTTATAAAAGATGCATAGCTGTCATCTCTTCTTTTTATCAACTTCTCTTCCTTACTTGCTATCTGTCCGGGAATCACAAGTGGCGTTATTGCAATTGCTATTACGATCTGCGGTTGTGTGCTTGGAAATATGAGGATAGTAAATACGGCAAGTATTATCCCGACAACGATCATTATCGGATACAATCGAATCACCTTCCTCTCCTGTGCTGTCTTTTCAAGTGTATGCCATACCCTATCCTTTGGCGCTCTGCTCTTGATATAGAACGCCAAAACGATCTCAGTAAATATGAAGAGGAGGGCAGTCATTCCCATAATCGAGTCGGCATTCCCTCCTGTAATAAGTGGCATGATTATGGCAAAAGATCCCATGAATAGAAGTGACATAACAAGCGACATGAACATCTCCTGAATCATAGCAACCCTTGTGAGTGATCCTTTGTACATCATATCATATTCTCTCATAACGACGTCCTGTTCCGTCATAAGAAAATCATCTGCCTTCTCACCGGACTCGAGCGCATGCGCAAACCTATCCAGAAAGTCTGTAAATATCTTGGAAGGTGATCTTCTGGCAACAAATCTTATTGCATCTGGTGTGCTCACGTGCCACGTATTCACAAGTTTGAAGATCTTTCCTACTTCGCCGGATAATGCACCATATTCCGCCTCTTTTTTTGAGATTAACTCAAATATCGAGATTAGAGACATATCAGATGTAGCAAGTACACCGATGTGAGTGATGAAGTAATGCATATTCTGTTCTACCTGAATTCTCTTTGCATCAATCTGTGTTATGGGATAAATAAAGACGAATACAATAGAGAAGACTGGTATAAGAAATATTATGATACTTAAAGGACCTGAAAAGAGTCCTGGTAGCAAGACAAGTATTACAACCGTTATGATAACACCAAAAGAGATGACTGGAATTCCAATTCTCTTTAGGTATTTTGGCATCGGTGTATCGAACGCTTTATAAGTCTCTGCGATGCCGCCTGCCACTATTTATCACCTACTCTATTCTTCTATACCCTGAAGGGGAGTGCATCCTTTCCTTTCCTGTAAAATGTCTTAATGAGATCATTCACTTGGTAATAATCGACTATGTCAAGCTCAGCCATCTTCGAGATAATCTTTGCCCTTAAAAGGACATCGTCATAGATCATCCTCTTATCCTCATACCCCAGTTTAGCGGCTATCTTCTCTTCGAGAATGAAACTATTATTTAGGCCTCTGAAGATATGCTTATCCGTTCTCGAATCCCACTGGAAAACAGCCCTTGTCAACACTCCACCTGCCTCTTCAAAGTACCCTTCAAGTTCCTCGATGGCAGTGCACCTTCTTAGGAATTTACCACCCTGGTAAACCGCCTGCTGTATCAAACATATGTTGAGGTTGTCGATGAATGTGACTGGGACGTTTATCGGATCTCCTGTAAACCTTTGGATCATCTTTTTTACTGCTGAAGCATGGAAGGTTGCTATGACCGGGTGACCGGTCTGCATTGCCTGGAACGCAACGGCTCCTTCTGCACCTCGGATCTCACCCACTATAATGTAATTCGGCCTTGACCTGAGTGCGGCTTTCAATAGGGCAA
>JAXHTN010000153.1:0-4962 GCA_034190145.1 Halobacteriota archaeon
CTGCTTCGAACTCGTCATTAGGTAATAACACAACGTTAATATTATTATCCCTAAGTATGGGGGGTATTTCATCTCCAACATAATATACGATTGGGTTAATATTCATCTTTTTGTCCATATCCACCAAGTACTCAAATGTTTCCTTAGGTTTATATGGAGTTAATATCGAAAAGATAGCAATATCTGGATCAACCTCCCTTGCGACATGTATTGCCGCCATACTATCTTTACCGAATGAACAAGCAACGGCTACGTTGTCATATTCATCTATTGCACCCCTTAAAACCTCTTTGGAATGTTCGAGTTTCTTCTTAAAATCACCATTATCAGTCGACATTTTTTTCACCTTATTTTACGATTACTTCATAACAAGATTATGGTTAATCAGTAAGTTTGACAATAATATACATAAAAGGGTTTCTCTTTAATTGATTTAGATATCACATAAAAGTCAATTTGTAAGTAAAATTGTACATTTGTATATTAAAATGTTGTAAATAATCATGATATTTGAGTCCTGATATGTGGATTGATGCTGATTTTTTGAATTTTTGAGATTTAGTTCGAAACATTTTTTAAGATTTATAGAGCAAAAAGTAGTATAGTAAAAATAATAAACAATAAGGTTGAATATTTAATAGTTACAGATATGCTCCGCATATTTTAGACATAGACAATGAGGCTTTCTTATGAGTTCATCGGTTAAACGTGAGGCAAAAGCTACCCGGCTAGAGTCTGAGAGGGATAAGCTTTTACGAGATATCGAAACCCTGTTAGAGGAAGGTGATGCTGAAGACGCGATTAAAAAGATTGAGGACGCAAAATACATCACTGACAAGCTGGAAAAGGAGAGGTTAGCCATAAAGAGTGATGAGACAGACCCAAGTGCAAAAATGCTGAATGATGATGTTATGGAACCTGTTGAGCAGGCTGGAGGGAGCGCCGCTACCACAGAAAAAGAGGAGTGGACCAAGGCAAAGATAGACGAATTAGTAGCTCAGAGGGATGAGCTGATTGAGAAGCTTGAGGCAATGGTGGAAAAAGAGCGCTCTCAGGCCCTATCCGAAACAGCTATGCATGTTAAAACAGCTGCTAAACTCTCTGAAGAGTTGCGCAATAGGTCATCAGAACTTAACGGGCAAGTGGGAATTGCAAAGAGGATGGCCGATAATCTCAGTGCAGAAATGGCAAAGTTGGAAGGTATTCGTCTGAAGGAAGAGGCAAAAATAAAAAAGCCAACTGGTATAAGCAGTTTTGATAGACTTGTACTAAATTCTATTGCACTTGGTTTTGAGACTCCATCTTCTATATCAAAGATGTTGAATACAAATAAATTTGTAGCAAGAGAGAAGATAAAAAAACTGATAGGTGCTGGCTACGTTAAGGATCCTTCAGATCCAATAGTTGATCTTTTAACCATATTACGGTTGGATGCCCTGATAAAGCTATTAGAGATCTTTACCACCCGGAAACTGACACACTCATATATTTTAACAGATAAGGGCTTTGACGCTCTAGATTGTGAAACTATGGACAAAATGATGAGAAAGCTTGAGACAAAGGAGCATTTTTTAGAGAGAATTGTTGGGTGGGCACTCGGTACTGTTACATCTATAGTTAGACCAATAGCCAATTATCTGGTAGCAGTATTAGGCTTGCTACAATTGGTAGCTTCGACTGTGCGAGAGATACCCTCTATCTTAAGAATGGGATTACGGTTGTGGGTATCGGGTTGATTTGATATGTCTGAAGAAATTGATAATATAGACCGTTTGATACTGAAGGGTGTATCTCTTGGTTATAAAACTCCTAGAAGGCTCTCTGAGAAGATCAATATCGATGTTGAAACTCTCAGAGGCAGGGTAGTCGAACTTGGTGTGAATGGGTACCTCTCAGATACTCAACCGGGTAAAGTGCCGGTAATTGACAGGATTATAACTCTTCTGAGCTTGGAAAATTATGTGGCGTGTGGGAGGTTGACAGGGAAAGGTTGCGATGCCCTCGACGAGGATCTCTGCGCTGATGTGATCTCCGGTTTTAAGTCTGACAAAGGGGTATTTAAGAGGGTCCAGAACAGACCAAGATCATTCATGTCAAAACTTGTTGATGGGGCACTACACTTTGTTGGGATAGTTGTATTCATCGTGGTAATTTTGATAGTGCTTGTTGTCGTTGCAGGGATTGCAATTTATGTTCTTTGGAGAAATCCCACCATACTCTCATATATATTGGAAGGGATATTCTCGTTATTGCCTTTCTGAAAGGCAATAATACTTTTTTTTATATTTTCTTATGTTTTAAGCCTCGATAACCAGTGCATCATATGAGCAGTATCTAGCACATAGCACACAGTTCTTCTTACACTCATCCGTGAAGTGTATCTCATTTGGAATCCACGATCCTTCTTTGAAGTGCCCGTGTTTTATCTCAATTCTAGCTTTCAGAGGATTAAAAGACTTTTTATAATGAAAAGAACAGATTGACTGACAGCTCAGACATTGTGCACAGTTTTTTGTGTTCACCCGGATATTACTTTTCTCCACCATGTTCACCCTTCAAATCCAAAAGGTTCGGTAATAATATCTCCTTCCCGCTCGATAAGTTTCTCTATCTTCCCTTCTGCTTCATTGAGCTTTTTATAACACAATCTAGATAAAAAAACACCTTCTTCAAAAAATTTTAGTGACTCTCCAAGGGAAAAACCACCGTCCTCCAGCTTCTGGACTATCTTTTCAAGTTTTTCAAGCGCATCTTCGAATGATATATCATTCTCATTCATGGCAGGTACTCCACCGATCTCTTTGCAGACCTATAAAGGTTCATAAACTCGTGAACCTCATCAGGAAAATCGGTATTGATATTCAATCCCAATGATTTGGCTTCTGATGCAGATATGGGATAGCAGTGAATCATCTTCCCGCTGACAAGATTGTTCACAATCTTTTCAAGATCATCTTTATCCTTAAATCTATCTTTCAACATCTCTTCAGCTACGGTTCTCATGAGCTCGAGGGCTTTCTTTGAGATATTGCCGATAACAAGCGTGGCATCATCAGCCTTATCGCCCTTCTGTTCAGCCACTTCTATCCACGAAGGTGCAGGGAAAGTGCCTCTGAGTAGATCACCTATCTGTGGATCGATTGGTCCAATGACAGCATCCTTATCCATTATTATCTCATCAGTTGCAAGCGCAATTAGAGTTCCACCTGACATAGAATAGTGAGGAATTATTGCTCTTGTTCGTGCTGGATGATTCTTAAGGGCCCTAGCAATCTGAATGGATGCGTGGAGCTCGCCCCCAGGAGAATGTATTATTAGATCTATAGGACGATCTTTTGCTTCTCTTATAGCCCGTAGTATGCTCTCAGCATCCTCAACATCTATGAATTGTCTAAGTGGCATTCCGAGAAAAGCAATCGATTCTCTTCTGTGTATCATCGTCAGAACCTTGGAACCCCATCTCTTCTCCATCTGCACTATATGAGCTATACGACTCCTTCTTGTCACCCACATGCGATACCTGGGGCCAATAAGTGCGTATGCAACCATTATAACAAGAAGCGTCAGAAGTAACTGACCACCGCTTACATATTCAAAGAGTTGATCAAACATTTATTTTTCACTCAGGAAGAGTTTGAATACGGAAGTTTAAATCCTTTGTGTAAACAGACAAAAAATAAAAATAGGGATGTAAAAAAATTACATCCATAGTCCCGTATCACGGGAACACTGGTAAGAATATGTCTACACCATATGATGCAGGCATCGTCAACTCTTTTATCACCGATGCACCATGCTCAGGAATTAGTTCAATTCTCAATGGCTCCCTAGCAGGGACGTTAACACCACATGCAGTCACATTGACTGCTATCTCCATCAGATCTCCACTGTTTATGACATAGTTGCTGTTAGATGGATTGTAAGAGTCGTCAGCATCCCTGTGCTCATTTACTGCAAAGTGTGTTGAATCTGCAGTTGTACTTGCAGAGGTATTGAGCTGTACATTTTCCACACGCGATGTCTCATTTTGAATGGCAACTCTCATCTGTGATATATCAATATCACCAGCACCTGCCATTACTTTTACTGTGATATTTATCCACTGAAGATTTGCTGAACTTGCAGCGGTTCGTTCTCCCACGATCGTCTCGACACCAATGTTAGATGATACTTCAGCTGTTGCCTCTTTTCCAGTCTCTGTTGCCCTCTGTTGAAGAACACCACTCGTCTGAATCAGAACTGCTGCTGCAACAGCTGCCACAAGGACCATAGCAATAAATATGATCAATGTTCCGATACCCATCTGTGCACTGCCGTCATTATGCATTGTACTCTTATTATTCGCTTTCATCTTTTTATCCCCTCCATTTAAAGTTAAATAAGAATGGATGTAAAAAATTACATCCATAATCCCGTATCACGGGAATATCGGTAAGAATATGTCTACACCATATGATGCAGGCATCGTCAACTCTTTTATCACCGATGCACCATGCTCAGGAATTAGTTCGAGCCTCACTGGTTCCCTCGCAGGGACGTTAACACCACACGCTGAAACATCAATAGCTATCTCCATCAGATCTCCGCTGTTTATGACAAAATTGCTGTTCGTTGGATTGTAAGAATCGTCAGCATCCCTGTGCTCATTAATAGCAAAATGCGTGGCATCAGCAATTAGACTCCAATTTACAGCATCTGTTGTATTGAGCTGTAGATTTTCCACACGCGATGTCTCATTTTGAATGGCAACCCTCATCTGAGATATATCAATATCACCAGCACCAGCCATTACTTTTACTGTGATGTTTATCCACTGAAGATTTGCTGAACTTGCAGCAGTCCGTTCTCCCACGATCGTCTCGACACCAATGTTAGATGATACTTCAGCTGTTGCCTCTTTTCCAGTCTCTGTTGCCCTCTGTTGAAGAACACCACTCGTCTGAATCAGAACTGCTGCTGCAA
>JAXHTN010000154.1:0-4959 GCA_034190145.1 Halobacteriota archaeon
TGTCAGTTGTCTTTTAGCAACATGCGTGGGCAATCCCGAAGAGTGGGATATTCCTCTTATCAGGCCGCTGTTGCTCTCGATTATTTTTCCTCTAAGCTCTGATGGATAGATTGTAGCTCTTACGAGCCCCTTACCTTTTGGATAGTAACCTCTTCTTATAAGATCAATCTCAATTTTTACTCCAAACGATCTTAACGCCGGTACCGTGATATATCTGAAAAAATCGATTGATGGAGACCATAGAACGTCTGTTCCTCCTGTTATATACACCTCAACTGGTGTGCTTGAGAAAATTGCCACAGGAATTATTGATTGGAGAACAAGAGTAATACTTCCTGCAGTACCGACATCGATGTTGAATCCGCCTCCCCTTATCTTTTCCGGTGAAAATATTATCTCTTTTGAACCTATTATGAGGCCTTCTACACTGCCATCAGTCATCATCTGAACAGCCTGAACCGCTTTCAAATGTTGTGCAGCAAGTCCGGTCTTCTCTCTATTTGCACGTATATTTACAATTCTCACCGGGTCTTGGGTGATTGCAGATAAAGACACGGCTGTCCTTATAACACCTCCGCCCCCTTCTCCATATGAACCGTCAATCTCAATCAATTGCCACCTCTTATAAAAGAATCTTCCAATAGGGCCGTTTTCCCCTCTTTTATAATATTCATTTAAAACCTTATTTCACTATCGCTCAAAGAGGGATAATATTGATCCCCTCTTTCAAGGGGTGTTTATTACAATCCAACCGAACTTGTCCTTAATTTGTAAGGGCATTGCTTTTCCTTTTTCCTCAGGGGTGCTTCTCTAAAAATATCTAGAAACCGACAGGTATAAGTTAAAATGTTTACTATTTTATACCTGTAAACTATGGACGGATTATCGGGAACAAAGGGGTACGGTGCCAAGGATATTCAGGTCCTTGAGGGGTTGTCACCAGTAAGAAAGAGACCCGGCATGTATATTGGCGATACAAGCTCGGGAGGTCTTCATCATCTGGTTTATGAGGTTGTCGATAATAGTATTGATGAAGCCCTTGCAGGATTCTGTGACAGCATTAAAGTGAGAGTAAATGTTGACGGTTGTGTCACTGTAAATGACAATGGAAGGGGTATTCCTGTCGATAAACATGAAAAATATGGCATCTCCGCTTTGGAAGTCGTGATGACAAAGCTTCATGCCGGTGGAAAATTTGATCACAAGAGCTACAAAGTCTCCGGTGGTTTGCATGGTGTCGGTGTATCGGTGGTGAATGCACTGTCCGAATGGCTCATCGTTGAGGTCATAAGGGATGGTAAAAAGTATAGGCAAGAGTATGCAAGAGGCGATCCTAAAACCGAGTTATCAATCGTAGGAGACTCCGAATCTTCCGGAACAAAGATCACCTTCAAACCTGACAGGTCCATATTTACGGTTATTGAGTTCAACTTTGATACGCTATCGACCAGACTAAGGGAACTTGCTTTTCTCAACAGAGGACTGAAAATTTCAATTGAAGACGAGAGGAGTGGGAGGTCCGATAGCTTCCAATACGAGGGTGGCATAAGATCGTTTGTCGAGTACCTGAACAGAAACAAGACACCTATCCATCCGCCGATCTATTTTGAGCGCACGAGAAACGGCACCTCTATAGAGGTCGCCATGCAATACAACACAAGTTATCTTGAAAATATATTCACCTTCGCAAACAATGTAAACACTCATGAGGGGGGTACTCACCTCAGTGGTTTCAAGGCCGCACTCACCCGGACAATAAACGATTACGCAAAGAAGAAGGGTCTACTGAAGGGTGATCTCAAACTTATGGGATCTGACGTACGTGAAGGGATCTGTGCGGTAGTTAATATCAAGCTTACTGAACCTCAGTTTGAAGGACAGACAAAGACTAAACTTGGAAATAGCGAAGTAAGGGGGCTTGTCGAGTCTATTGTCGTCGAGTGTCTGAGTGAGTACTTTGAGGAGAATCCGAAAGAGGCCTCAACGATCACTGATACCAGTGTCAAGGCTGCAAATGCAAGAGAAGCAGCAAAAAAGGCAAGAGAACTCGCCAGGAGGAAGAATGCGCTGGAGAGTAACTCTCTACCAGGTAAATTGGCCGATTGTTCAGAGAAAGATCCTTCAATATGCGAGATTTACATTGTAGAGGGTGATTCTGCTGGTGGATCAGCAAAACAAGGAAGAGATAGGGCTTTTCAGGCCATACTTCCACTCAGGGGAAAGATACTGAATGTGGAAAAGTCGAGGCTCGATAAGATCTTGAAGAACAACGAGATACGAAATCTCATAACGGCACTTGGGACTGGAATAGGGGAGGATCTGGACATCTCAAAGGCCAGATACCACAAGATCATAATAATGACGGATGCGGATGTAGACGGTGCCCACATAAGGACACTTCTTCTAACGTTTATCTACAGGTATATGACTCCTCTTATTGAAGAAGGGTATGTATATATTGCCCGCCCACCACTTTACAGAGTCACGAAAGGTAAGAAGAAGGTGTATGCCTATGACGATTCAGAGCTTGAGCAAGTGATGAAAGAGTTCGGAAAGGGTGATATTCAACGTTACAAGGGTCTCGGGGAGATGAATCCTGAGCAACTCTGGGATACAACGATGGATCCGTCCCAAAGAGTAATGAAGAAGGTAAAGCTTGAAGATGCTGTGCTTGCTGACGAGACATTCACTATCCTTATGGGTGATAAAGTTGAGCCCAGAAGAGAGTTTATTCAGCAGCATGCGATGGAAGTCCAAAACCTCGATATATAACAGATACTAGAACTCCTATGGCAAACAAAAAGGTGAAGGAAGCGTGGAAGGTATTTGCTGATAGCCTCTCCCTTGATTTTGATCCCGGTACAACATTCAAAACTCCGAAGGTAGAAGGCACTTATGAGGGTCACAATGTTATTTTGGATACCTACACGGTCAGTACGGGCCAGGTAACTGTTTTGTATACTCGTTTAAAGGTGGATGTTACTAATATCAAAGATTTAAGCCTTCGAATTTACCATGAGGGATTCTTGAGTAGAATTGGCAAAAGACTGGGAATGCAGGATATTGAGACGAAAAATTTAGAGTTTGATGAGACGTATGTTGTGAAGGGAAATGATGAACTTGAAGTCCTTAATGTCTTGGATTCTTCTGTCCAATCAAAGATTCTATCATTGAGGGAACCTGGTAAGTTCAACATGACTTTAAAAGACGGATCTTTAATTTACGAGGAGTCGGAGATCATTACGGATATTGAACTCTTGAGGTCTCATCTGGAGGTACTTTTGTATATTTCCGAGAAGATCACGGGGAAGTAGTTCCGTAATATTACGCAATATTCAGAATTAAACATGTTAATTTTACTCTAATTTTTGTTTTTTTGTAACAAAAAGATATATTTAATACTGATTATTTGCCAAAAACTTATGATTGGTGAATAGCATGGCAAATCTTGGCAATCTGTTCAATCAGATTGATCTATCTTCCAGATCTTCAATTATGGTTATTACTGCTGGAATGACTTTAGCCCAGTATATGGATACAATCACTACTATCGCAGGGGTTAATAGACATGGTCTTCAGATAGAGGCTAACTCATTTGTGCATTATGCAATTACAAACTACGGTTTTATGGGTTTCATATCTCAGAAGATATTTGCCATGATGGTCGTTATGGGGCTCACTGCGGCACTCTTCGAACTTGGTTTCAAAAGATCGGTTGTTATACTTCTCGGTTGTTTTACATTTCTTATTGGGGCGATAGCAACCCATAATTTATATATCTTGTATGTTTTACAGTGACCATTTTTTCAGTCTGAACTTTGGGAATTTGAGATATTCGAAAACCTAAAGTATGCTGTCACCCTCATTAATATTTGGAAAGAATGAGAAGACAGATAGCGATATACGGAAAGGGTGGAATAGGAAAATCCACCACATCGGCAAACCTCTCTGCTGCACTTTCACATGAAGGAATCAATGTTTTTCAAGTAGGTTGTGATCCGAAACATGATTCCACATCTATGTTGAACAATGGGAGATTATTACCGACGATACTTGACTATACGAGAGTGAATCCTGACAACGGTGGATTTCCTGAAGAAGTAGTCTTTACCGGCTATAATGGCGTTGTATGTGCAGAGGCAGGAGGACCGGAACCGGGCGTGGGATGTGCCGGAAGAGGTGTGATGGTGGCATTACAACTACTTTCAGATTTTGGCATCTATGAGAAGTATGGAGTTGATCTTGCGATATATGATGTCCTAGGCGACGTTGTTTGCGGTGGTTTTGTTCAACCGATTAGAAAAGGGTATGCAGAAGAGACTTATCTCATATGTAGCGGAGAACTTCTTGCATTATACTCGGTGAATAACCTTGCAAAGGGTATCAAGACAATCTCTGATGAAGGCGGCCATGTGAAGGTCGGTGGGATCATAAATAACATGAGGGGGGTTCAGAATGAGAAGGAGATTGTAACCGATTTTTCAGAAGCAATAGGGGTTCCGATAATAGGATTTATACCAAGATCGGATCTAGTTCAGAAGGCAGAACTGCAAGGGAAAACTGTTGTTGAAGCATTTCCCGACTCCGATCAAGCTGATGTATACAAGACTCTTGCGAGAAGGGTTTTAAATAATAAAGATTTAGTTGTTCCATGTCCAATAGAATTAGAAGATATAATCGATATTATCAAGAAGTACCAAGGATAAGATTCGGGTGAGAAGATGAAGATTGGAAGAGAAAGCCAGATTGTTGATTGTAGAGCAGCAATGGGAATGAGTGTTGGTGGTGGGCTTGCTGAAAAAGGTACTTTTTCAGAGGCAGAGGAGACAGGTGTTATTGTACTTTCGATGAGTCCGACTGCAAGGCACGTGACAAAACCCGTCTGTGAGATTACATATGGTCTCAGAGAAGCCAGAATACCTGTGAGTGTACTCGTTCTTGAGGCTGGAATGGGGCTAC
>JAXHTN010000155.1:0-4913 GCA_034190145.1 Halobacteriota archaeon
CGGATGGTTTAACTCAGGAATGAACTTGTCAACCTGTTCCTGATCTGGTAAGAGTACAGGCTCAATAACATGTGACAAGTGGAAACCGTCCATATGTACCATCGTTGGGAATAGGCTATCTTTGTCCTCAGCGATCCTGAATGCACAAAGTGTAAGATCATAAGCCTGCTGAACATTCTCTGCAAAGATCTGAACCCACCCAATATCTCTAATGGCCATCGCATCAGAGTGATCTCCCCATACACTCAGAGGTGACGAAAGTGCCCTGTTTGCAATGACTGCAACAACAGGTAATCTCATCGAGGATGGAATATACATAACCTCGTGCATAAGTTCAAGTCCCTGTCCTGCCGTACAGGTAAAGACCCTTGCACCGGCAGCAGACGCACCAACACAAGCACTCATCGCTGAGTGTTCGGACTCCACACATATAAATTCGGCATCAAGTTCCGCATCCGCAACCATCTCTGAGAGACGTTCGACAATGTGGGTCTGTGGCGTTATCGGATAGGCCGAGACGACATCGACGCCTGCCATTCTCACGGCTTCCGAGACGGCAAATGAACCTTCCAGGCCAACTCTTTTAGACATCTTATTCCTCCTCCTCGATCATGGTTATAACAGTCCTCGAGCATTCTTTAGCACAGATACCGCATCCTTTGCAGTAGAAATAATTCGTCTCATAATTTCCCTTTTCATTTAATTCTACGGCACCATCAGGGCAATAGAGGTAGCAAAGTCCGCATTTGATACATTTTGATGAATCGCGAATTGGCTTGCTTGATCTCCAGTCACCTGTCTTGTAACTGCTCGCACTTCCGGGATCGGTTACAACAATACCCGGTTTCAACTCCTTCCAACTCAGCATTACTTGGCCTCCATCAACTTCGTCTCTTTGTATGCCTTATCCATTGCACTTATGTTCTTTTCTGCAAGTGCACCGAACCTGTGCTTAAGAGGACCAATTAAGGATTCCTTCTTGACCAGTCCGGTCGCCTTCAAAAGAGCACCAACCATAGTTGTGTTTGTAATTGGTACTCCGAGTGTCTCCCTTGCTACTTCGGTTGCGTTGATCAGCCCAAGTTTTGATTTGATACCAAACTCAGATCTTATCTCATCTTCTGATCTTTTTGTATTGATCAGGACAGTTCCGTCATCTTTCAATCCAGATGTAACGTCTGTGATGTTGAGCAGTCCTGGATCCAGCACAACCACAACATCGGGGGTTGTTACCTCGGCTCTGATCCTTATGTGTTCGTCACTTATTCTAAGGAATGCAAGAACAGGTGCACCTCTTCTTTCAGGACCAAAACTCGGCATTGATTGGGCGTATTTACCCTCGTCTATCGCGGCAAGAGCAACAAGTTCAGCAAGTGTTACTGCTCCTTGCCCTCCTCTACCGTGAATTCGGATCTCTTCCAATTCATAACCTCCGTTTTTTATTTTATATTATAATTCACCTTTATTCCCAGGATCTCTTTCTCACCCTGATATACATCTCTTGCAATCTCAGCGCATCCCTGGGCGGCACTCCATTTCCTTACAGAAAATGTTCTCACACTCAAAAGTCTTTCTATTTCTGACTTTACAAGTGGGATCTCACTCAAGCTACCGGCAAGAACTACCTTCTCGTCTTCTGCCCCGTAGTCTTTAAGAAGTACTTTCATTGCTGAGATTTCCATTGCCGAAAATAAAGCTAATGTTTTGAAAGCATGATCTTTATCCTCTTCACTTCCTTTTAATAGCTCTTCTAAGCCTTTTATAGAGGTTCTCTTTAAAACACCTGAGTTTGAGAATGCTTCGTCAGCAGTAGTCACTCCTTCATCGATCTTTTGAATCGCCCGCATATCTAGTGGGCCATGGTGTATCCCGGGAGCAAATATACAAGCGTCAAAGGCACCCACAATCTTTCCGTGCGAGAGACCTACAGTGACTGTATTTGAACCCATATCCGAGACGATCAGATCACTGCGGTACTTTAGGAACGCGTGATATGCGATCCCCACCTTCTCAGGAGACGCACCGTGAGAGAATATCTTTAATCTTGGATCTATCGTCGACGTGGCATCGTGCAGGCCCGGTATCATTATGGCAGGCAGACTGGACTCTTTCAAGGTGTCAAATACCTTTGTTCCGCCTCCTATGTGTGTTCCTGCCTTGCTCGATTTCACCCCTCTGTTCTTGATGCTCTTTACAGATTCGATGGTCGAGAAATTGTCCCCCATAGAGTATGTGAGAGCAATGAGCTTCAGGTCATCAAAAGAGATACCTAACCCCACCTCGATACTCTCAAGGATCTCAGAAGAACTCATAACCTTTGCAACATTTCTTGAAAGCTCGAAGGTTGACCCTGTGTCTGTCGCAAACCTGATAGCCGTTGTGCCATGATCCATTCCAATAAACATGATTACTCTCAGATTTATGCCTTTGCGACTTCAATATTTTCCTTCACATAGTTAGATATTCTGATCCCAATTATTGATACAACAAATGCCCCTGTTATTGAAAAAAGAAGGTAAGGCAGGCTCTCGTTGAACCCAACCTCGTTTATTGCGAGTACGAATTTGCTACCGCCCCAGAGCACAAGTCCGGATGCAAAAGCAAAGAACGGAAATGCGAGATACCTCCATGACTGCTCGTTCTCAAGATGGGCATTTATTATCCCTCCGGCAACCGAGAGGGTGGAAGCACCCACGTACCACCAGACAGAATTAACTATAAATATCATCAATATGTTCAAGTATCCCGGAATGATAGGGTCACTTAATGCAGATCCTGCTTCGATCAAACCCACAATCGTGCCAACGATCACAAGTAGTATCGCGGCAATATATGCTGTATATGTAATCCGTCCACCATAGTACGATTCTCTCAATGTTTCGGCAATATTTTTGAATACTTGATCAAGTCTAAGGCCCCTGTAAAGCATAAAACACCCAATGAAACCTATGATGAGGACAGCAGACCACCCCGGGCGTCCTAAAAGCATAGATATCGCGATGGCCAGACATGCAAGACCAAAAGGAACAAAAAACATACGTGCAAAGTCCGGATCATTTACTATGTGCACTATCCTGTAATAAGTGTCTTCAAGGTTCTCGCTCTGCTTGACAATCACCCTCTTTATCGCATCTATCTTGACCCTTGATTCGATTATTGGAAGAATAAACTCGTCCTCTGCGCCATCAGTCACAACAACAACTCCGGTTGCATGGAATCTACTCAGTACTTCTTCCATCTCCTCTGCGACCCTGCTGTCAGACTTGACACCTATATTCGGGTCTCCAGATATGAAAACAATCTCGACATCCTCACCGCTGGACTTGAGGTCATCATATATTTTGATAGCACCGAACAATGTATTAACATCTGATTCCTCGGGATCTTTTGAAGCAAGTTGAACAGCGGCGTTTATATTCGCCTCTCTGCCATATATCGGGGTATTTATCCCTGTCTTCATCCCTATGTCGTCATCTCTGTCAACACAGATTACAATACGCAAATTGGAACTCTCCAAATCGATTAAACACTAATAATATATGACCTTTTCTCATCAGGTCCCAAGGTCCCATGAACTCATATATTTTATCTGTCCTTCTGTGAGTTCGTCGATCTTCACATTCATCGACTCCAGTTTGAGCCTTGCAATCTCGGCATCTATATCTTTTGGGATCGAGTATACCTTCGGTTCAAGTTTATCAGAATTATTTTTTATATACTCTACTGCTAGCGCCTGACCTGCAAATCCCATATCCATGACACTTGCAGGATGCCCCTCTGCTGCAACAAGGTTCAGAAGCCTACCTTCTCCGAGCAGGTATATCTTCTTACCGCCGGAAAGAGTGTATCTGTCGACGAACTCTTTTATCCTATCCTTGCTACTTGCAAGCCCCTCAAGATCACCGATATTTATCTCAATATTGAAGTGGCCTGAGTTTGCCACAATAGCACCATCTTTCATCTCCATAAAGTGCTCTTTTCGTATAATATCAGCGTTGCTCGTTACAGTTACGAATATATCACCGATCTTTGCAGCTTCGATCATTGGCATCACTCTATAGCCATCCATCACAGCTTCAATTGCCCTTATGGGGTCGATCTCGGTTACAATAACATTTGCACCCATACCCTCTGCCCTTCTTGCAAGGCCACGACCGCACCATCCGTATCCTGCAACAACGAAGGTTCTACCGGCAATGAGTATATTTGTTGCTCGAAGTAGTCCATCAATAGTGCTTTGACCCGTACCGTATCTATTGTCGAAGAAATGCTTGGTGGCAGCATCATTTACTGCGATTATGGGAAAACCAAGTACTCCGTCCTCCTGCATATTCCTGAAACGGGCCACTCCTGCGGTAGTCTGTTCGGTACCTCCAATTATCTTATCAATAAGCTCTTTTCTCTTGGAATGTATCATTGATGCAGAGTCTGCACCGTCATCAATCGTAATTTCAGGCTCAGCCGAGAGTGCTTCATTTATGTGCTTGAAGTAGGTATCGTTGTCCTCTCCATTTATTGCGAAGACCGATACGTTATGATCCACAACAAGGGATGCAGCAACGTCATCTTGAGTGCTTAGCGGGTTCGATGCACAAAGCGATATCTCTGCCCCTCCTGCAAGTAAAGTCCTAATCAAATTTGCCGTCTCTGAAGTTACATGTAAACATGAGGAGATCACGACTCCTTCGAGTGGCTTTTCTTTTTCAAATCTCTCTCTAATTAATTTGAGGACTGGCATCTGATGATCTGCCCAGTCAATCCTCTGCCTACCCATCTCTGCCAAACTTTCATCCTTAATATCGTATTTCATTTTCATCCCCGATTCCCGACTTCCAGGCACTGGTTTAAAAGATCTCTATGTCCTTGTATCATTTAAAGTTATTGCATGTTTTTATCCGATCAATATTTCAAGG
>JAXHTN010000156.1:0-4880 GCA_034190145.1 Halobacteriota archaeon
CTACAAAAAAGTTATAACAATTTATAATAATATATAAGTAAGTATAATGGTCGATCTTATGGTAGAGAAGGTACTTAATTATCCTCGCTTTATACCCTCTGGTAAAGCACAGCCTATTGATACAAAAGAAGCCGAAAGGTTGTACAGAGATGTCAGAAATGAATCCCCTGACTGTGTGGCGCTGCATGGTTCCAGAATCTATGGAAATCCGAGAAGGTCAAGTGATCTTGATGTCATTGAGGTTTACGATGATGGTAAGGTCGTTTACGAACAGTTGATGTCAAATAATATCGAGATCTCAATTCTTAAGGCGAACAGAGAGATAATTGAAGAAGATATTGAATCGGATGTATGTGGGAACTACTTAACTACTAAATTTTGTAGGATCAATAAATCCTTGAAAGGACATAAAGAGATTCAAGAGCTAGATAAACTTTGCTTAAACAAACTGCTCATAGAGGGTATGAAGAAGATGAAAGAGCCTGAAGGTGCCCTAATCACTCCAAGTTACGGAATGAAGCTGATAACAGCTATGCGTATGTGGTATGAGCCGCAGAGATGGTGGAGCGTACACAGTTCACTAATCAACTGTCCAAACCGGGCGAGAAACATTGCAATTTATTATGATAAGGTTCTTCATGTCATGGAGTACAATGAATTCTTAAATAAGGATGGGGCTTATGAAGGTGAGACTGTATTTACAATAGAAGGGATAGAGGGGTCGCCTCCTTTGATAGAAGATAGATTGAAGAGTATATACCGATTTGCAAAAGCACAATTTAATGCTTCTGATTTCAGGCATATATTCGGTGAGCTTTATCCAAAAATTTATGGAATGAATATGGCAATAATTTACAGGGTTTTGGGGTATCCTGAATTATTCACTTTTTGATATTATTTGAATGAACATTTCCCGGAGGTGATCGATTGGGCGTAGATTTGGGAGGTCTTTTTGAGCGGCAGAATCTGGAGTTTTCCTCTTTATCAGGCCGGATAGTTGCAATCGATACCAATAATATGTTATACCAATTTCTGAGTACAATCAGGCAGTCGGATGGGACACCCCTTTTAAACTCCTCAGGTGAGGTCACTTCCCATTTATCCGGATTGATCTATCGGCTCATAAATCTGGTGGAAGCCGGAATAAAGCCTGTTTTTGTCTTCGACGGAAAGCCACCCGAACTTAAGGGGGCCACATTGCAACAACGCCGAGTGGTAAAAGAAAAGGCAATGAAGAGATGGGATGAGGCAAAAGCAACCGGTAGTGGTGATGCATTCAAATATGCCCAGTCCACCTCAAGGGTCACTGAAGATATCACTCGTAGTACTAAGAGGCTCCTCTCATATATGGGTATGCCGATGGTGCAGTCACCCTCGGATGGTGAAGCACAGGCATCATTCATGTCGTTGAAGGGTGATGTTGATTACGTGGGTTCACAGGACTACGATTCACTCTTATTTGGTTCGGAAATGTTACTTAGAAACTTGACTGTCACGGGTAAGAGAAAACTTCCCGGGAAGAACGTTTACGTTGATGTAAGGCCAGAGCTTATCAATCTGAAAACAGGCTTAAGTAAGCTCGGAATAACAAGGGAACAACTAGTCGATATGGCGATTCTGATGGGTACTGACTTCAACAAGGGTATAAAAGGTATCGGTCCCAAGAGGGCACTCAAGCTGATCAAGAAACATGGGAGTATAGAATGGGTGCTCAGTGAACTTGACACGAGTTTGGATCTTTTTCCCGAAGTCCGTACTATCTTTTTGCACCCCGACGTATCAAATGATTATGATTTGAAATGGAAAACTCCGGATGAATCAAATATACTCGAGTTCCTCTGTGATGAGAATGGTTTTTCAGAAGACCGAATTCAAAAGGCTGTTTTTAGGTTGAGAGATGCTACAGATGCTCAAGGTCAGATGACTCTAAATAAGTGGTTTTAATACCAGAATCTTTAGAAATACACGTATTTTTAAGTAAATGATATCATTTTTAGGGTCGGGCGATACAATTGTTTATCTTTATTAGTTAAATATATAAATGGTTACTATAAACTATATAGGGTGAAAACTGATAAGATCAAGGCAATTGTTGTATTGGAACGGCCACATTTTAGTATACTTTCTGTTCTTTGTGTAGTTGCCGGAATATTCCTTGCAAAGAGAGGGAATACCGACAGTATAGACTATGTGATGGCTACTAAACTCTCTTTATTATTCTGGTTTGGCATGTGTGTAGCACATCCCATAAATGATTATTTCGATAGAGAAACCGATAGACACTTACGAAAAGATGCTCCCCTTTCTTCAGGGTCACTCAGCCTAAATGAAGTAAGAAATGTAGCATTGGTTCACTATGCAATCATGATTCTAATGATTGCGCTCATCCCTCCAAACTGGGCAGTTAGAACATTTGCCATTTTGGGCCTAATAATAACTTATGTATACTCAGCCCCTCCTTTAAGGATGGTAGGAAGAAGTATATTGAGTCCACTCACAATATCTGCCGGTCTCATCTTTTCTCTTGCAGGCGGCTGGGCTTCAGTGAGGGGATTTGAGCATGATCCTGCACTTGGGATATTGTCTTTAATGATCATCTTCGCTTCAATAATTGCTAAAAATATTGCCGATATTGCAGATGTTGAGGATGATATTCACTCTGAACGAGTGACACTTCCTATGCAGATAGGGGTCAATAAAACCTATTCCATTTCTGCATTCATGATGCCTTTTGAGTTCATTCTAATATCATTATTATACTTTATAGGAAATTTGAATTTTTTTTACCTCCTAATCGTTTCAATATCTGTGTTTATCACGGTCTTTGCTATGCTAAGTTTTAGAAGGAATTTCAGTGAAGGTAGAAAGTATTCTTATTTGTTGCTTCTACCGATTATGATTTTTTTAATATCAACGGTGGTGGGTAGTATATGAGTGAGGCAATTTTAGATATAAAACGGATAATAATGTCTGCACTTTCGGATTGTGAGATCGATGTAAAAGAACTTTCAAAGGTTCTTGCATCCGTAGGTAAGGACCTGGAAGCAGGAAAGATCATTTTAATTCTTGAAGGGCTAGAAGAGGAAGGATTGGTATATAGTAAAGAAGATCAGTATACAGCCACCCTTCTTGGTGTTTTTTCTTCACTGGGCTTATCCGACGTCTGTGAATCCATTATGAAAAGAGATGATCTTTTCTCCTTTTTTAAGACTAGAATTCCAGCTAAGATACCAAAAGAGCACCTTTTAAAATTTAAAATTAGTAATGATTTTAAAATAATCGGTAAACCTGATTATGGAGATAGAATGAATTACCTTTTAAACGAGGCTATCAGTATCCTACCTGTTGCGAGGAAGGAGATTATAATAGCGGTTGATAAATTTTTCAGGCCCGGATTTTTATATCTCATGGGTATGGTAAGGCATAGGCCAAAAGTGATGGGTCTCTTCTCTGAAGATGATTTCGGAAGAGAAATTAGTTTTATTAAGATGGTTCTGAGAGTTACAAAGATGGATTTGAGGGTGACTGATATTAACGGGCAATCCTTGGGGGCTTTTATTGTCGATGGTAAGTATTGTCTATTCGGTTTTAGAACCCAAAAAGGCGTTCCCGGACATGATGCTTTACTTGTCACTGAGGATGAAGAATGTATACAATGGGTCAGAGAATACTTTGACTATGCATGGGAGACCTTCGGTAGAAAAATCTGATAATATCAAAATTAACTTAAAAGAGGAGGGTAATTTCTAATTCACAATGAAATTCGATGTTATAGTTGTTGGAGGGGGTCCCGGCGGTTCAATTGCAGCTAGGAGGTGTGCCGCAAGTGGACTAAAAACTCTACTTCTTGAGAAGAAGAATTTTAATAGGGATAAGCCATGTGCCGGAGGCCTAACGAAGAAGGTCTTGGACAGATTCGACCCTCCCGAAGAGATAATTGATAGATATTATAGTGGGATAACGATAACACTTGACAAGGACTCGATAACACTTGATGACTCAGAGCGTCTAGGTGCATTTGTCTGCAGGGGTAAATTTGACTCTATGCTGGTTCGGGATGCAAAAGAAGCAGGAGCTGAAGTCAGGGAGAACATTAGGGTTATCGATCTTATTATCGAAGATGACTTTGTGAAGGGTGTTTTTGTAAAAAGTGGCGACCAGATTGAGAGGATCGAGGCAGACATAGTAATTGGTGCAGATGGAAATACCTCTATTGTAAGGCGGAAGTTGGGGGCATTCGTTGACGATCCGGAGAGGATCTCCCTTTGGTCTTCATGCCATATCAGACTGACGTCGGATCTGATCGATGAGCGGATAGGGGATAGAATTGAGATCTACTTTGGAGATGATATCTCGAATAGTGCTTATGCATGGATATTTCCCAAAAGAGAGATAGTGACTGTAGGGGTCGGTGCTTTGGTCTCTGAGGTAAGAGATGATAACCTCCGACTAAAGGAGCGGTTGAATAAATTTATAACAAGCCACCCGGTGGCAAGTAAGAAACTGGAGGGTGGCAAGATACTCATGAATCAGGGTGGCAGGATTACTTGTTATGGGACCTCTTCAAAGACTTACTTCGACGGTGCGATGCTGATAGGAGAAGCCGCAGGGCATGCAATGACTACCTCGGGTGAGGGAATATACTACGCAATGGCAGGCGGGGTGATCAGCAGCGACTGGGCGAAAAAGGCAGTCTCCGAGGGTGATTTCAGCAAGGAATTCCTATCTGGTTACGAGGATGCTTGGATGAGTGAGATGGGATCTGATCTTGACAGATCTGTAAAGATGGGCAAACTGAGTAGTGCCCTTCAGACCCCTGTAAAGAGGGTGATCAAGACAGTTAAAGAAGATCCGAGAGCAGAACAATTTTTACTGGATTC
>JAXHTN010000157.1:0-4873 GCA_034190145.1 Halobacteriota archaeon
CAATCATTTTTCTATCGCTTCTCGAACCTTATCTGCTATCCTCTCCATCGATTCTGATGCATCAGAGCGACCGAGAACAAAAGGTTTGCCAGAATCGGCATCTTCAACAATCTTTGGGTCGATAGGTATTGCACCAAGGAAAGGTACTCCCATCTCCTTTGCGGCCTTCTCGCCACCACCGACCTTGAAAAGATCTATCTTCTCACCACACTTGGGGCAGAGAAGTCCACTCATATTCTCAACGATACCAATTATTGGTGTTTCAAGTTGCTTTGCAAAATTCACAGTCTTCCTTGAATCGAGAAGAGCAACTTCCTGTGGCGTTGTGACAATAATTGATCCGTCAATGTCGGGAATGAGTTGGGCAACACTGAGAGGCTCATCTCCTGTTCCGGGGGGCAAGTCGATTATAAGATAGTCCAGTTCTCCCCATTCAACATCAGAGAAGAATTGCTTTATTGCAGTCATCTTCATAGGCCCCCTCCAAATAACAGGAACATCTGAGTCCTGCAAGAGAAGCGCCATCGAGATGACCTTTAGCCTTGGTGGGACCACAACAGGAAGTATCTTACCATCACCTGCACCAGGAAACATCTTATCCACACCGAGCATCTTAGGAACGTTAGGACCATGTAGATCTGCATCTACAATACCAACCTCAAGCCCCTTAGCTGCAAGTGTTATGGCAAGATTTGCAGCAACAGTGGTCTTACCCACCCCGCCCTTACCACTCATCACCATAATCTTATTTTTCACCTTGGAAAGTCCATCAGAGACAGCCTTCTCTTGAAGTTCCATCTCCTTCTTCGGATCAGTGCACTCATCTGCAGTGCTACAACTATCGCATTTGTCATTACATTCTTCCATTTTATACACCTCAATGATCGTGGTTGCAATTACAACTGTTATTTTTATCAACGGGAGACAGTGCCCCATCTAAGTAATCGTTCAAAGCATCTTTAACCTTCCCAAAAGCCCCACATAGAACTTCGATTCCTAGTTGTTGTAACATCTCAAGCGGACTTGGCCCGATGTTACTTAAAAGAACCAATTCAACCCCCTCATTATTCAATAGATTTACCGGATTTGCACAGCTGTGAGGACCATCTTCAATATTTGCTATCACCTTTGCCTCAGAGAGCTTCTCATCTGCAAGCGTCACTATTGTATAATACGAAGTATGACCAAAATGAGCTGAAATGTCTGATTCTAGCCCACTATCATCAAAAGACGGAATTGCAATCTTCATAACTTTCTACCACCATCGATATTTTTCCTAGCACGATTGCCATGACCTCTGCCGCTTGAGAAACCCTCAGAAGATCTGTGTATGTTTTTGCTACCGCAATCGGGGCATTTTTGTGGCCTTCCAGTACCGAAAGGAATATTCCACAACCATTCACAATCAAAACATCTAAATTCCCTAATTGCCGTCTCTGCCAGCTTATAATTACCACCATCAATTCTGATCGCTTTCCCGTTCACAAGAGCTTCGGAAACCTTCTTTCTTGCCGATCTGACCAATCTGTGGAACGTGGGTTGAGAGATATCCATCGCCATAGCAGCTTCCTCCTGAGTCATACATTCAAGATCCTTCAAGCGGATGGCCTCCAACTCTCCGATCGTCAGGATGATCTCCTCCAAACCCACAAGAGGTATCCCGGCAGGTTTGAAATGCAGAGTCATAGGTTCAAAATGGATTCTTCGGCATTTTGTAGGTCTTGGCATGCTATGTGTGAATATATATTCATAAAAGAATATAAAGGTTCTGATTATTAAAAATTATTATAAGAAAAAGTTATTTTAAAAAACGAAAAGAAGGGGGTTGACCCCCCTAAAATTTTTTTATGTATTGTCTTTAGTTATCTCTGCGTCTAAGCACAAGGTACGCTACAGCAAGAAGTCCGGTCACTGCAAAGATTGCCTCGAATCCTGGTGAACCAGGTTCTTCGGTTGGTGTCTCTGTTGGTGTCTCTGTTGGTGTCTCTGTTGGTGTCTCTGTTGGTGCTCCAGTAACTACAAGAGTTGCTGATGCATCGTTAGCTTCGATTGTGAATGTCCCTTCTTGAGTGGCTGTGTATGTGTATGTGAATGACTCGCTTGCACCTGCTGCAACTTCAAGATCAACGGCCTTAACTTCCATTCCATCTACTGTAAGTGATACAGAGACAGTTCCGGATGCAGTACCCTTGTTCTCGGCAGTCGCGGTAATTGTTGCGTCCTCTCCAACCTCGACACTTGTCGGTGATATCGAGACATCAACCATGATGTTTGGAACACCTTCTACGACGTTGAAGCTTTGTTGTGCAGATACTGTGTTGTCGACATCTTCAACTGTGACCATGTATGATCCAGTTGGCCAATCTGTTGTATCGAATGTTGCAATCACGGCACCATCGGCAGCCTCAGTGGTTGCAGTCTCATCTATACCCTGTCCAACAACATTTATGACGAAGAACGTATCATCCGCCCTGTTCGTCTCAGCAGCTATCTCAAGATCGCTACCTTTGTTGACATCGCTAATTGTGCTGAGTGAAAGGTATGGATAACCGATCATAATCTCTGCGCCTGCGGATTCATCGTCGGTGGTTTGAAGTAGATATAGCGTCTGGAAACCATCCCAGCCTCTGGCCGATATGTATTCCATTCCAGACTTATAGTATTCACCGGTTGTGGCGTATCCATAAGACTTAACAAGGCTTATTCCGTCACCCATTGGATGTACAGCGTAGATGTAATAGGTTCCTGAAGTGTAATCAGATACCCCAGTTACTGCTCCTTTTGCATTATACCATCCGGTCCAGTCACTGGCACCTAACTCCTCTTCAAAGGTGTTGTCAATAACACTTGCAGAGTAGTACGCTGCAATATCTTTACCTACGAATACAAGGTCCACTGTTGCAGGTTCACCGGTTGTTGTACCTTCAACCTTTATCTTGTCCTTTGTCGATATCTCTGTATTCACCACTCCAACATCTATAGATTCTGTCTGTATGGAGATACTCTTTATGTCCTTGATACTCTCTGTAGAATCAAGGTCATTACCATTATCTTCATCCCAGAACGCAGTTACCTTGTAGGAACCGGCACTCATATCTGAAGTATCCCATTCCCACTCAAAGTCACCATTTGTGATATCTACATTGTGCTTGGAGTCGACGATGTTGTTGTAACGGTTCTCGACAATGATACCGATATCAGTGCTGTCAGGAAGTTCAGTTGTACCTCTGATCTTCACTTTTTCACCGATTGTTGCTGATGTTGGTACGTCAACCGTTATATCTCCTTTAGCGACTGTTATGGTTACGTCATCGGAGTCAATGTTTGTGTCTATTGCTGTTCCGCCTGCATTAAATGCTTTGACTGTCAGTTTGAAAGATCCTGTGTTGTTAAAGTATACTGATGCTGTTGCTTTTCCATCTGAGCCTACATCATAACCTGTACCATCAGATGTTAAATTGGCAATTCTGGCAGCAGTTGTCATGTCACCTCTACCAAGAACCCAATTTGCATACTGAGATCCGGTACCTGAGATCGAAATGTTAACTTTACGGTTCGCAGGAGCTGTTATGGTTATGAATACCTCTTCCATCTTTGTTACTTTGTCTTTGTCTGCAGTTATGGTTACTCCGGCCTTACCGATTGTGAGTGTTTTACTGGTTGTTCCTTCGTCAAGTCCACGAGCGTAATTCGGTTTTGTGACTATGGAAATCTGGTAATCACCCGTGTTCCAATTGGTCGTGTTGATAGTGTACCCTTCAATTGTTGCAATCGTCTGGTTCGTGAGAACCTGTGGAGTTGCACTACCATCTGCTGTTATTGGTATGCCATTTGGATTTGTTACCACCAAGTCAATGTTTGTGTCGGTTGGTAAGTTACCAGTTATATCAATCTTAAACAATCCATTTTTTGTTAAAGATGATATCTCGTCGCCCGTTGTATCCTCTATCCTGAAACCAAGATCAGGTACATCAAAGTATATTGACTCGGTTGTAGAACTTGCACTACCTTCCTCATAATATGTTATGTTATACTGACCTTCGTTTGCTACACCAGTCGTATCTCTTGTTGCGTAAGCATCTGTAGAACTAGTACCCACAACTGTTGCTGTGAATGTATGACCTTCATTAGGTGCAGATGTCTTTGTAAATGTTACACTTGTTGCTGCGCTTCCGTTCAAATTTGTTACATTGATCGTCTCTCCAATGAATACTGTTGTTCCGGTTAGTGTCGATGTTGCATCCAAGGTCCTCTCTGAACCTGCAGCACTTGCCGTTGGAACGATCGCTGCGAAGATCGATAGCAACATCACCCCCGTAAGCAAAATGGAAAGCATTTTCTTGCTTGTCTTCTCTTTCATTTCTTTACTTTTCATTTTCTTTTCACCTCCTTGTAATATCTTTAAGCTAGCCACATCCCCCATAGAGCCAGTCCGTATGAATGCGGTTTAAGACCCACAAAGCGTGGGAACCCAAACCAAACCGCAATATGGAATCTGTGATCAAGCCTCTTTGTATATTTTATGAAAAGATGTATACTCCTAATATATAAACCTTTATGTTAAAGGCTATTCTCAAGTACATCCCCTCAATTGTGCAGTTGCACAAGTCTTATCGTTTCAAACTTATCCTATTTATATCTTTTGCAGCAATAAGAAACCCAACGGATATATATAACCCATTTTTTGATGTTATAGAATATAATTAAAGAAAAAGTATTTCGGATTTATTGCTGAATGCAAAATAATAACTGGACCAGCTCAAAGTCTTTTTATCCAATAACCTACGTAATGAGGTATAAGCCTCATGAACGAACAATCTAAGATTTTTGTCGGATCCCGTTTCAGGGAATACTACCAAGATGCCAGACTCAT
>JAXHTN010000158.1:0-4839 GCA_034190145.1 Halobacteriota archaeon
TATAAAAGATGGCTAAATCCGGATCTTACTCACAACGCCTTTTTTTCGATTCACAAAGTGAAGCGGGATCGAAAACTACAAAAAAGACTTTTGGGAAAAGTATAAATCCTATCAGAATGTAAGGGATTAGTGGCAACTTTCACAAAAGTTATGTATAATAATCATTTAATAGAATAGGAGAACTTGGCATGAAATCAATAGTAGAAGAGGCACTTTCAAGGGCTGAAGTTGTTACTGCTTCAAGAGAACGTTCTTCAAGTAGTGAATGTGATGAAGAACTTGAGAGGATATTGCAGGAATTGAAGACTGATATCAAAGTAGTGGGTTGTGGTGGAGGGGGGTCCAACACTGTCCAGAGAATGGAAGAAGAGGGGATAAAGGGTGCCGAACTCTTCGCATTGAATACTGATGCCCAACACCTGTTATACATAAAAGCATCCAACAAGATTCTAATAGGTAGGAAGAAGACCCGTGGTCTCGGAGCTGGCAGTCTACCACAGATGGGAGAAGATGCTGCAAGAGAGACAGAGGAAGAGATTAGACAGTCTCTGGAAGGTGCAGATATGGTTTTCGTTACCTGCGGTCTGGGAGGCGGTACCGGAACAGGATCAGCACCGGTGATTGCCGAAGCTGCAAGAGATGCCGGAGCACTTACAATTGCAGTTGTTACTTTGCCATTCAGCGTGGAAGGAGTTGTCAGGAGGGCAAACGCTGAAGCCGGTCTCGAGCGCTTGAGAGATGTTACTGATACTGTAATAGTTGTGCCAAATGACAAGCTCTTAGATATTGTCCCACAGCTGCCACTGTATGCTGCTTTCAAGGTTGCAGATGAGGTTCTGATGCGTGCAGTGAAAGGTATTACTGAGCTTATTACAAAACCCGGACTCGTCAACTTAGACTTTGCAGATGTAAGAACCGTCATGCAGAGAGGTGGTGTAGCAATGATAGGTCTCGGCGAGTCGGATGGTGAAGACAGAGCAGAAGAGTCGGTTAAAAAGGCACTTAAGAGTCCGTTACTTGATGTAGATATTTCCGGGGCAACATCTGCTCTTGTCAACGTAGTTGGAGGGCCCGATATGACTGTATCGGAAGCAGAAGGAGTTGTTGAAGAGGTTTATCAGCGGATTGACCCTAATGCAAGACTGATATGGGGGGCACAAGTAGATCCAAACCTTGAACATACGGTTAGGACAATGCTTGTTGTCACAGGTGTAAAATCTCCTCAGATATATGGAAAACCAGAATTAAAGGGTCTTCAGCAGAAGTATGGTATAGATATAGTAAGATAAAATGCCAAGTAATAACAAAATCTCGGTTTCACAGAAGCTAAATGAGTATATACGGATCTTGAGACTTTCAAGAAGGCCTTCAAGGGAAGAGTTTTCTAAAATCTCCAGAATCTCCGGGATAGGTATACTCTTGATTGGAGGCATTGGTTTTTTGATATACCTCCTAATGAAAGTGCTACCTGAGGCTCTAGGAGCATAGAGGAGATAACGATGGATGAAGAAACCGAGGTCACAACAACAGTCTGTGCTGTAAAGACAACTGCAAATCAGGAGAGAGCGGTTGCAAATATGCTTGAACAGGTGGTCAAGAAGAGTAAGTTTGATATAATGTCTATTCTTGTCCCTGATGAACTGAAGGGGTACGTTTTAGTGGAAGCAGCACTTCCAGAGGTTGTGGAGCAAGCAATTCAGGGAGTGCACCACGCAAAAGCCATAGTTAAGGGAAAATCACCTGATTCAGAGCTACTAAGTTTTGAAGAGGTAGAGCACTTTTTAACTCCAAAACCGGCAGTAACCGGGATCTCAGAAGGAGACATAGTGGAGCTGATATCCGGGCCATTTAAGGGTGAGAAAGCAAGGGTAAAGCGTGTGGACAAGACCCATGAAGAGATCACGGTGGAACTCTTCGATGCGATGGTTCCAATACCTGTTACAGTCAGCGGCGGTAATGTCAGAATACTTGATAGAGAAGAATCCGATTCTTAGTTAACCTGAGAATAATATCAATCTCCAAAACTCTCTTCATATTTTACATTAAGTAGGCTCAATAATTTATCTCGTATTCTGTTAACCTCTGTGTCGGTTCTTTTCCTTGGCCTCTTTACGTTGATTTCTATGATCTCCCTAATCTTGCCAGGAGAAGTTGTAAGAACAAAGACCCGATCAGCAAGGAAGACAGCCTCATCGACGCTATGCGTCACAAAGAGGATAGTCTTGTGCTCTTTCTCCCATATCCTCAGAAGCTCCACCTGCATCAGATTTCTTGTCTGTGCATCGAGTGCGCCAAATGGTTCATCCATGAGTAATATTTCAGGATTACTTGCAAGTGCTCTTGCTATTGCCACACGTTGCTTCATCCCTCCTGATAGCTCCTTTGGGTATCTATCAACAAAACCTTTCAGTCCCACGAGATCGATATACCTCTCCGCTATCTTCTCTCTCTCAACCCTATCCACTCCCTGGATCTCGAGGCCAAATTCAACATTCTTTTGGGCATTTCTCCAAGGGAAAAGTGTGTATTCCTGAAACACGAAGCCTCTATCGCTTCCTGGTCCTGATACACTCCTATCACCAAGTATTATCTCCCCTCCAGTGATATCATCAAGTCCGCCTATCATCCGAAGTAAAGTAGTCTTACCACACCCACTAGGTCCGAGGATACAGACAAATTCACCGTCTTCAACTACAAAGGATGCATCTTCAATCGCAGTGAAGTCATCAAACTTTTTTGAGAGGTTTTTTGCGATTAAAGCCATTTCAGAAGCCTTCCATCAGTTATCAATATTATTCCATTCATAATATATCCTATAAATCCAATTACACACATTGTAGCAACCATTTCTGCATATCGTCCAATACCTGCCATGTTCCAAACATGATATCCCAATCCTACTGGTATATCTGCAAGCATTTCAGCTGCAACAATACACATCCAGCCAACACCCAAGCCAATCCTGCTTCCTGTGAATATTGAAGGTAATGCAGCCGGGATAATGACTTTAGTTAGGATCTGGGTCCCTGAAGCCCCCATTGTTTGAGCAGATTCGATAAGTTTTGGATCTACTGATTTAACACCATGAGATGTGTTTAAAATCAATGGAAAAACCACACCTATAAAAACAATAAAAATTACTCTCCCGGAAATAAAGACAAATAAGGCTATTGGTATCCATGCCATGGGGGGTATTTGCCTAACTATTTCAATAATTGGAGATAAAACATTTTCAGCAATCTTGGAGTAACCTATTACAAGGCCTATTGGAACTCCAACGATAAAGGCAATAAAAAAACCTTCAATCACACGTGTTAAGCTTGCGAACGTGTGATCTATCAGACCATGTGATATAACAGGACCATGCTGTTCTGTAAAAATAGAGTTTATAAATGCAAAACCGGTTTCATAAGGTGTTGGTATGTCACTTAGACGAAATATTGGTATGCTAAGAATCCCCTCTCTTGCTGCCACCACAAACATATGCCACAATAAAATAAAAACAAAAATAGATAAGATTTGTACGGCATAATTATTGCCGTACTCACTTTTAAATATGGTTTTAAGACCCTGCATTACAATTTCTCTTTACTCTTCTACTGTCAACCCTGCTTCCTCTGCAGCAGATAAAAAGAGTATATGCTGAACTGTTCCTTTACCAGGGAACCCAACACTTTTTCCTGCCAATTCCATCATGGAGTTTATATCGTTTCCAACAACTATAGCCGAACCGACGTAATTGACACCAGCAATAACAGTAATTTTTGTATCGTTAGTTGAAAAGTCGTTGCTGTTTATCCTGTGAATTGATGCAGGAGCTGCTCCCAAATACCCGACATCCACTTCATTTTGTTTAAAACCTTTTTGCATCTCAAAGCCACCATTCTGGAATGGTGCACCTTCAGCAATAACAACGTTTATCCCGACTTCTTCAAACCATCCTTCTTGCCAGGCTATCCAAAATGAAACCTGATGCAAGTCCTCTATCAAGTAACCAAATCGAATATCGACTGTTTCGTTTAATTTGATCTCGTCAGCGGCCTTATCTGAGTTTTCAACTGCCCACTTTATATATTGATCGTCAATCAACGAATTTGAATAGTCACCTGCGTCTTTATAACCTGATTCTTTCCATTTTCCTTCATCAAAGACTTGGAAATCGATTATTTTTTGAATGTACGTTTCAGTTCCAGAAACATCTGTGTTGTAATCAAATTCAATATTTGAAAGAGCCATCTCGATTATTTCTGGACTGCGTTTTGTAAAGTTTTCAGAATGTTCTATTAGTTTTGTGTGATTTTCAGAGTTGGGATCCTTTGCTTCGTTAACCCATTCTTCCGATTTCATATGTACCCATGCAACTCTTTTAAGGATCTCATCTGCGTCTTCTTTTTCGAGAGATTCATACCAGTTGTAGTCATAGGCAACGACACAACATGGATGATGAGTCCAAATCTCGCTTGAATTTATTAGGATTTTACCCTTGCCTTCTACCGCTGCTTGAGCGCAGTATGGTTCCCATCCAATACAACCAGCAATATCTCCGGTACCAAGCCTCTGAACCATATCTTGACCGCCCATTCTTACTAATTTTACAGGCTCTTTTGATGCAGGTTCTGGTGTTGCTGTAGCAGCCGCTGTTGCCTCTGGAGTAGCTGTTGGTGTCACTTCTTCTTCTGGTCCAAGGCATCCTGCTGACATCGTGCCAAGCAGTATAAGTACAAGTACCAGTCCAATCATCTTATTCATGTTAGATCCTCCTAATCATTGGGTAAACTAGTCAGTATAACTAATAAAATTTTCTCTATTAATACCCCCGATTTTCTAAAATAAGAGGGG
>JAXHTN010000159.1:0-4833 GCA_034190145.1 Halobacteriota archaeon
ATATCCTGCCATTCAGCCACACATATCCACTCCTGTACTTAGTACAAATTCTATTATTCATTAATTTTTATATATAAAAATTTTATCATAATAGAAGATGATTGATAACGCTGTCTACAAGGCCTTCACAATAATGACACCGAAACTGTAGCGGGTCCTTTCTATGTAAAATAAATTTTGAAACGACAGGCTCTCTTGAATTGGATATGCAGTCCGGATTGGGGCATCTTGCTATCCCCGTGATAACTTCAGGAAGGTGCACAACGTTTTTCTCTATTACTTCATACTCTCTGACAATATTTATTTTGGCGTTTGGAGATATCAGTGAGATCTTGTGAACCTCATCTGAGACCAGTTCCCTATCCTCTACTTTTACTATATCCTTTTTTTCGGCATGCTCACTTGGAACATTCATTGCAACAGAGACCACAGCTTCGGATGCCCCCGCTATGCCAAGGATCTTAAGGACATTTAATGCCTGCCCAGCAACTATGTGATCTATCACTGTGCCGTTTCTAATCGCCTTTATCTTAAGTTCACGCTTCATCTTCCACCCCAAGTAACATTGTAAGCAATGCCATCCTCACCGGAACACCATAGAAGGTCTGTTTAAAGTACTTCGCATACCTTGTGGAATCGACCTCAACATCGATCTCAGTAACTCTTGGAAGTGGGTGCATGATGATCAAATTTTCTCGTACATTTCGCAACAGACCGAGTGTTATCCGATATGAACCTGCAACTTTAAGATACTCTGCAGGATCCGGAAATCTCTCCCTTTGAATCCTTGTAATATAGAGTACATCAATATCTTCAATCACGCTTGTGAGGTCGCTTGTCTCAAGAACCTCCGCCCCCATACCTTTGAGATCACTCTTGATGGTATCAGGAATTCGCAACTCCTTTGGGGAGACAAAAAATATCCGAGTATCGTAAAGTGCAAGAGCGTATGCCAGTGAGTGTACCGTCCTCCCATACTTCAGATCTCCGACTATTGCGACACTTATCCCATCAAGCTCACTCTCCCTTTTTATGGTGTAGAGGTCGAGAAGCGTCTGTGTCGGATGATGTCCTGCACCGTCTCCTGCATTTATTATCGGAACAGATGAATATTCAGCAGCCATTCTTGCCGCACCTTGTTTGGGGTGCCTCAGTACGAGAATATCTGAATATTTTGATATCACGCGAACAGTATCCGCAAGTGTCTCACCTTTAGAGATGGAACTCGCCTCTTCTGACCCAAGATTCAAGACCTCTCCACCGAGTCTTTTCATAGCCGTCTCAAAAGAGAGACGCGTCCTTGTAGAGGGTTCGAAGAATAGATTTGCCATGATCTTCCCGCTCAAGAGATCCGATGGCTTTTCACCCCGTGCATAAACCTCAAGCTCCTGAGCCTTTTTCAGTATGCAGTCGATCTCGTCTTGTGAGAAATCTTTCATCGAGATGATCTCTCTTTTGGTATACATCAGATCGATTATTACTTTGAATGGCTTAAATGTATCTCAAGCCCTACGTAAAACTATGGCCATTGTTTTGAAAAATTAATGGCCATAATATATTTATATGTGCCCACCCAATTCAGGTCTATAAAAAATAAGTGACGTGTGGGGGTATGAGAGATTTAACAACCCGTTTTAAACATGTTATTCACCTCTTGTTTAGCCCATTTTGATGCTCTCTACCCCGTTTTTAATTTTTCAAACTCATCTTGATGAGTAGCTCTTCTCCACTTCTGGTACCCATGGCGATAAGTGAGTCTCCTTCTCTTACAATTGTCTTTGCACCAGGATGGTATATCCACTTATCACTTCTTCTAATAGCAAGAACAAACATACCGGTCTCAGTCTCAAGTTTCAGATTCCCAAGAGTATTTCCTATTAGTTCCGAGTCTCTTTCAACATTTACTCTTGTTATAACTTCATCAGATTCTCTGAGGGCGAGCATGAATACAGGGTGAAGTTCAATATCTCGAAGTACGATGTCAGCAATCCCGTATGCTGCATCGGAGATCATTTCAGAAGAGGTGGCTAGCTGTAAAAGCCCCTTCAGAGAGTCTGTATCATCAACATCCTTTGCAGATTTCAGAACAAGAGATTCCAGCTTACTTCTCATGAGGTCCATCTGGTTCTCAAGCAGTTCAACCTCCAGAGCTATCTCCTTACTGTAGAATAATACGGCTGTATAAGCAAGTCCAACAGCAAGTTCTGATGTATCTTTCATATCTATTATAAGATCGGCTGCCTCTTCAAGAGCGTCAATTTTCCTATTCGAAACCAACTCTTTTTGAGGGAACTTATCCATACTTGCAGATTCGTAAAAATGAGGTACACCTTCGTAAGGTCCCTCTGCAAATATAATGTCTTCCCTGAGGAGCATAGTCTCACAATCAGGATCATATATCCATTCGTGCCCTCGTCGAATGGCTATCACTCGCATACCGGTCTCTGTCCTGAGTTTCAGATCTTTTAGAGTTCTACTGGCATATTCGGATTCAGAGCTGATTTTGGCACGAGTTATCGTCTCATCAGCCTCTTTGAGGTGCGTTTTAAACTCTCCCGGTAGTTTAAGGCCTGCAAGGACTATTTTAGCAATATCACCTGCAGCATTGGAAATATTCTCGGTAGCGTTGGCTATCTGTAGTACTCCTGAAAGTTTTTCTGCTTCGTCGATACCTCTCGCCCCAAGCATTGCGGCAATTCTTGCATGATATAGAAGTACATCGATCTCTTCTTCAAGTCGCAACACTTCTTCTGCTATATCTTCATTCTCAAAGAATACAGCAGTATAGCCCAGATCTACCATCAGTTCAGAAATATCTTTCATCTTCTTAAGTAGATCCTTGACGTTCTCCGGATGGTATTTTATCTCCTTTTGACTCATACTAATCCTACCAAATTAATGACTAGAAAGATACATATTATCCCAAAAAAATCACCAGAAGTCGTGATTATGGGAATAACCGTATCATCAGGGTCCATTCCAAATTTATGTGAAAATAACGCTATCAATATAGTGGTGGTGAACATTATGAGCATCTGAATAGCCCCGGCAATTGTGCTTATTGCAACTATAGCTAAAGGCCCTATGTTACTATTAATACTTAATGTTATTTGTATGATCCAAACGACTATGCCAAGTAGAATACATGTGGTAATTCCGATGATAAAAGATGCAATGATGTTGTTTTCTATGACCGGACTTCTTTTGAGGCTGGAGTCGATAAGACCGATATGCAATGCCGAGGATAACCTGGCACCGAGAATACTTCCAGTATCACCGCCAACCTTTATAAGTGGGGGGATCATTATCAAAAAAACAGGGAAGCTACTCATCAGCATTTCTCCGTTATAGTTGAGCATCTGCCCTGATGCAATGCTTATTATCGCAGTAATTATCAGAATCGGGATACTATTTTTTACGATTTCTATTACGCTATAAAAAGCCATAACATCACCTTTGAACTTGCAAATATCAGTAGCATTGTAACTATGTCGCCTATTGTTCCGATAGCAGGAGTTATAATATTGTCGGGATCCAGGCCGAATCTGAAGGCCATTGTGGCAAGTAATACAGCAACGCCAGCAAGTATTATTCCTGACACAACACCCGAAATGATTGTTATAGAAGTGATGATAAATGGGCCTGCGCTTGGAAGACCCATCAAAATTGTAACATAATGACCCATAAATCCAAGTACTACAGCAAGGATGAAACTCAGTGTAAGTGATGCAACGATGTTATTTGTGAGTTCGGGATTTCGTTCGATCTTAGTTATTAAACCCATGTGAATTGCGGAACCTAGTCTTGATCCCAGGGCACAAGATATGTTACCCCTCATTGCCATAACCGCAGGTACTATCACTAGAAGTCCTGCTATGGATGCCATCTCATCTACCATTCCAAAGAGTATTATACCTGCGATAACGCCACCAAACATGCATATTATCTCAAAGGGCAAAGCTTCGCGTACGATAGAGCTTACGCTCGCATATTCTTCGATGTAATCCTCGATATAACCTTCAATATGCTCCTCTATTAAGTGACCTTCATCTTCCGACATGCTCAAAGCCTGGTTGATAAAACATTTCAAAGAATGTTTCAGCTGAGACTTCAAATAATTATTGGGAAATGAATCTCTAAATGAAAATTACTCACTTATATTAAATGAGTAAAGATGTCAAATACAAACCAGGAATATTGTTATTTATTGGAGTAATATTTTAAAAAACATTTATTATTAAAACTAATTAAGAAAAAATGGCAGAAGAAATCTCATTAGAGAGCTACAAAAAGGCGCACAGGGAAATAGCAACTGAAGAAGATGGCCATTAACCTCATATATTCTCCAGAATTAATCTGGTCCGTCTATCCACTCATAGGTTGGGGAATCGGCATATTAATGCATTACTTGTTCAATGTTCGCTGGAAGGAGAAAAGAACTTGAGGAGAAAGAACAAAAGTAAAATAATATGGCAAAAGGGAATAAACATTGGATAAAAAACTACCCTCACTTCTCGATTTTAAAAGATACCCACATATCCAATCAAGAGTAAGTCCCAAAGTCGTATCTTTGTATGAATGCCCGGATAAGAGTGTATGAGTCACGATTTATTCCTTATTTACCAAACGCGCCGTGTAAGTTAAAGTTCTTTTTTTCATCTCCTATCCCCATCACTCACAGAATTAAGATACGAGCAATGTTTAAACACCCTTTTTCTAAAGTTTTATGGTTACCACCTCTATAAAGGGTTAGGTGGTGAGAGAGTGGATTCTTCAGATGTCGAGGAGAGATGGCTCAAGAGATGGAGTGAAGAAGGTGTCTTTGAGTCGAAT
>JAXHTN010000016.1:0-15419 GCA_034190145.1 Halobacteriota archaeon
TGTACTCTTCAAATGAGATCATCAAGAATATCGATTGGAGGTACTTCTTCCATCAGAGACCACGATTGGAACTAAATGAAAATATGACTGAAGATGAAGCAATGGAGCTGATAAAAGATGTTAAGAGTGCCTTTAGGGCACAAAATAAGAAGAGAAAGATGAACAACCGAAGTATCGGTTGATCTACTTGTACTTATTGTAGTTCTCGATGTTGAGATTTTCCTTCAAATCATCCGGTATGCTTTCAAGTGGCGTAAACTCCACACCTATATATTTCCACATCTCGGATCTCTCTTCGGGAGACATCTCAATGTACCAGGCCTGAGGTCTGTTGTACATCTTGTTTCGTGGATTCATTATTGTGCCAGGGGGGACTACTGGAACATCCGCTGAGTCCATCGGCCTCATACCGATATGTCCGTTCTCACAAAGATATAAACAGAACGGTATATTGTCATCACTAGTCCTCAGCTTCCAGTCATACCCAACCGGAGCATGTATCTTACTGTGTGGAAGGAATAACAGTGCCTTCGTATTCCTTGATGACATCAGAACAGGCTCTTTTACTAGTAACTTTCCTTCACACACTCCACTCTTTCCTTTGTATGCACTCGTTTCATATTGAAAATACTGGCACATCTTTCCGGGATCTCTTACTTCACTCATCTTTATCACCTTGCTGCAAGCCATTCAGGATGCTCGCTTCTCGCTTTTTTTATCTCTATATCGGCATCACCAATTCCCATAATCTTCCTCTCTGGTACCGGATACTCCGTTGGTTCTCTTACTTGAGCGTCCTGACCATATAGGTAAACGGACCTCAAGTAACTTGGAGGATACCTTGGACCATCCATACCGTATGTGAAGTATGCTGCCAAACTTTCATCATAAGTAGCAGGAATTGCCATATCTCCAAAGACCTCAAAGCGGGTCTCAAGCGGTGTCATGGAGTGCATGGGTAGCCAAAGATTTGCACCTGCAAGAAGTCCCAGGAACCTAGGCCCTAGCATATCAAGCGGTAATTGCAAGAGGAGATCGAATACTCCAGGTACGGGAAATAGGGTCGTGTAACTCTGAAACGGGAATCCTCTAAGCAGTGAGCCACCTGACCAGAAATATAAGAATCCTATGATCTCCATCACCGCTCTGCTACTGTACTGGGCCATCCCTGTTGCAGGAGCTGAACTCACTGATTGAATATAAAGGGGATCCATTGAGTACTCCGGAGCTACCTCATTTCTCAGATCTTTTAGAATATCTGATACCATTCCGAGCCCTTCTGCAGCAGGTCTTTGGACCGTAACATGCTTCATCTTCTCGCCGGTTCTAAGGTGCCTCCTCTCAGAGAACGCATGATAATAGTCGTAATGGGCCAGATCTCCATGACCGGTCCTCATCAATCCCTCTTCGATGTGATTGAACCAAGTCCAAAGATATTCATTGGTCCATTGGTCAAGGTGATAATAAACACAATCTGAGCTAGGGCCGTATATGATAGACATTGCAGCGGCAGTCACCCTTTGTGGAACAGCGACTACAGGTGGAAATATCCCATACTCCACCTCCATATCTTCAGTAAGAATCTCTTCGACCATTTCTAGTGCAGATCCTTCACCCACCTCTGCGAGTTTTGCTTCAGCAGTCGCCATTGCAGTATCCGCACCAGAACCAATAGTTCCTTTAATAAAATCTTCACTGACACCAGTCGCTTCCATAAAACTGTCAATCTTCTTCACCGCTTCAATCTCGGATTCAAGTTCATCATTTGCAATCGCCTTGGAGAGGTGTCCATAAGCAGGAACACGAGCAGTCCATTCTGTCATTATATCAAAGTGAAGTTTCTCATTGATTGTCTGGGAATATTTAATTGGCTCTTCCTTCGGATCGCCAGGTCTACCAAGAGTTGTTCTACCATAAAAATGCCTCATACAGGGCCCAAACAAGGTTTCATCCTGAAAAGGCCTCCTTAAAGTCGCCATAATCATTCACCCTTAAATTACTATATCACAGATAATAATTATCATATTTAAACGTTTTTAAATATCTCACAACTGCCGGTTAGTTACGGATTACTAAAATATAAAACAAGGGCGGCAGTGCAATACTGCCTTTAAATTTATAAATTCTATAAAGGGAAATATGTTTAAAAACTTCTAGGATCGGTGATCTTTCCTGTAATGGCGCTCACTGCCGCGGTTTCGGGACTGCATAAGTAGATCTCCGCTTTATCATTTCCCATTCTTCCTTTGAAGTTCCTGTTTTGAGTAGAGAGCGCTTTCTCCCCATCACCAAGAGCTATCGTCTTTCCTATGCAAAAACCACATCCAGGAGGGCATATAGCTGCTCCTGCCTTCAGGAGAATATCGACAATCCCCTCTTCAGTTGCTTGGATGAGTACGTCTCTACTTGCAGGATAAACAAGTAATCTGGTACCTGAAGCAGCTTTCTTGCCCTTGAGAATTTTAGCCGCAATCCTGAAATCTTCGATCCTACCATTGGTACATGATCCCAGACACACCTGGTCTATCTCAATATCTTCCACCTCTGAAACCGGCTTGACATTGTCGACCTTGTGTGGAAGAGCGATCATTGGCTCAACGTCTTCTGCATTAATCTCTATCTTACGTGCGTATTTTGCATCATCATCAGGTGCAATGGGCTTGAATTCGGCTTCTCTTCCGTATCTTTTGAGAAACTCTCTCACCTTCTCATCACCCTTACAGATGCCACATTTTCCGCCAGCCTCGATCGCCATATTTGTCATGGTAAGTCTTGCTTCAACACTCATCTCATCTATCGTGTCACCCAAGAACTCGAGGCTCATATAAGTAGCCCCATCAGCTGTTATCTCTCCAACCATATACAAAAAGACGTCCTTTGAATAGACGTGTTCGCCGAGTCTTCCATTCACTTCAACCTTGAAACTCTCAGGAACTTTGAGCCAAGTCTTGCCATATTTTATCACTCCGGCAACATCGGTACTCCCCATACCGGTTGAAAAAGCACCCAATCCTCCATGAGTTGTGGTATGCGAGTCAGCGCCAATTATCACTTTCCATGGTGCAGCATAACGCTCTACAACTATTTGGTGGCAAATGCCATCCCCATTCTCATAGAAATCGATATCATTATCCTTCGCATATCTTCTCATCAGGATGTGAACATTCGAGGTCTTCTCACTCGGTGATGGTGATGCGTGGTCACACATACTTACTACTTTTCCAGAATCAAAAACTTCAGATCCACCAATCGTCTCCATCTGTTTTATTGCTAGTGGTAATGTCCCGTCGTGCGCAAAAACAAGATCTACAGGGACTATGGCAATTTCTCCTGCACTGATATCTTCCCGCACTTTTGACTGCAAAATCTTCTCGACCATCGTTTTACTCATGTCCCTTCTCCAATAACATTTATAATCTTTGAGGTGAATTAATAGGCATAAAACTTTGGGGATGGACTTATGGAAGTACGGAGGGTAATAGCGGACGCAGCATTGAAAATAGCTAATTTAACGGACGCAAATGCTATTATTTTACTCTCCGAGGAGAATATACTGCAATCTGCAGATACAACGATTCCTATATTACATATTACGAAATCCTCGATACAATTCAAAGATCTTGTGACATCGGATCCCTCTTCCGGTTGTGTCTCAAAGGACCTATATGCAAAATCCAAAAGTGACACCCAGTGGCTGGAAGAGTCGGCTGCTGTTGCAAACATAAAAGGAATAATCTCCGAAGGTCACATTGTAGGGGTCGTAGAATTTGAGAATGCTTATTCGATACTCTATCTTGATACAAAAGAGTCCGAACTCTTTAAAAAATTAAACTGTTGTAGTGCCAGGGTGGATCCCGAAGTGACTCAAGCGGTTCTGGGGATTGCATTAAAGCTTGCCGTTGAAGGTTATGAGGGGAGGAGTATCGGAACCGCTTTCATCATAGGGGATACAGAAGAAGTCCTGAAGAGATCTTATCAATCAGTGATAAATCCATTTGAAGGTCACAATGTAAATATCAAAGATCCATCAAATTGGAGCTCTATGAAGGGCTTCGCTCAGCTTGATGGTATGTTTATCATCGATGAAGATGGGAAAGTCTTGAATGCAGGTAGATACATCGAGAGTGATACGAAAGATATTGCGATTCAAAAGGGACTCGGGGGCAGGCACATTGCAGCAGCAATAATCTCATATGAGACTCAAGCTCTCGCAATAACCCTCTCTCAGAGTGGAACTGTGAGGCTATTCAAAGACGGCGTCGCAATAATCAAATTCGAGTCCGATACAATCATCTGAATGATTTTCAAAAAATTTTTAATGATAAATGGTTAACTACCTCTATGGCTCGCATTAGATCTCCCGAGATACCCGGAATTGAGTGGATACTAGCTGATGAAGATTTCATCAAAGTAGATGATTCCTGCACCTGTTGTGGTGATTGTGTAAGGGTATGTGTTGCTAGGGCTTTTGAATTGAAGGGTGATAAGGCTCGTGTAAAGACTCTTGAAAATTGTTTCGAGTGTGCAGCTTGTTGGTTCATCTGTTCTGAAGATGCTATTGAGATAACATGGCCCCCTGGTGGAAGAGGTTTTCGAAGTGAGTTTGGGTGAGGTGATCAGATGGACGAATACGATGTAATTGTGGTCGGAGCAGGATTCGGCGGACCGGTTGCTGCCAAAAAATGTGCCGATGCCGGACTTAAGACCCTTATCGTTGAGAGATCTACGAAACCAGGTAACAAAGTCATCTCAAGCTGTATTGTACCCTTTTATGGCCCACTTGCCGGGCCAGAGTGGATCAGGGAAGGAGACCCACCGATAGAACGAACAATATACGGGCTCACCCATCATTTTGTAAGGGATGGTAAGGTCTACTTCACATCGCGCTTTACTCTGCCCATTCCAATGGGGCACTCGCTATATTGCAACCCATTCTGTACCTGGCTTACCGACAAAGCTGTTGAAGCAGGTTCGGAACTCAGACTGTCAACAACTGCAACCGATATCATTAAAGAAGACGGATATGTAAAAGGCGTTGTAACAGACGAGGGGGAGGAGTTGAGATCTAAGATCTTGATCGACTCAGAAGGTCTTCAAAACTTTCTTGCAATAAAAGCAGGAGTTAGAAAGAAGTTCATACCTGAGGCGATAGAACTCTGCATGCTATACGACTTTGAGATGCCGGAAAGAGATGTCGACTCAGTTTTACAAAATCACGCCGAGTACTACTGGTCGATGCCCAAAGAGAAGATGATTGCGCCAGTGGGACAAGGCTCGGCCGTATACATATTCCCCTACAAGAAGAGCATTCACATGACCGCCGGCCAGTTTTTGAAACATGACGGAAAGGTTGCAAACACATCGAAACTACTTGACGAGTATTATGATAAATTCTTCAAGGTAGACCGATGGCAGGAGCTGTATGAACCAAAGGTCAAGTTGAGAGCAAAACTCTGGGATACCTGCCCGCTGTACGCCGGCCTATTTCCCGAGATGCTTAATATGAAGAGTTATGGCAATGGAATCCTTGTCGTGGGGGATGCAGCAGGTCTTGAGGCAGCTGCAATCGGAGATGGTGTACCGAATGCTTGGATATCGGCAGATATGGCAGCAGATGTAGCAATAGAAGCAATAAAATCCGGTGATCAATCTTCCGAGTATTTGAAGAGATATGAAGATAAATGGAGATCAAACCCCCTGGTACAGTTCACAATAACCTCTCCATTCAGAAGAGATCTACTGAAAACCCAGAAAAACGAAGGGAAGATGATAAGAGGTGTATCTGAAGGCTGGGGACTCTTCATGAGTGACTTTGTACCGATGATAACAAGATCAATGGGCCCCGGTTCGATGGAGGTCATCGAACGCTTGAAGGATTGGGGTAAGAAACCTTGATTGTTTATACAATCAAAGGATCGGAGCAGTAGACCTCAAGCACCCTCTTTGCAACATCATCCCAGGAGATTGATTTGGTCTGAACTAGCCTCTTATTTATGTTCTTATTGCCGTTTTTTGCGGCTTTGAGACTCTTTTTTATGACTTTTGATAACGAATCTGGATCGGAATATACATCCAAACTACTAATATCCTCTTCTAGGTACCCTCTACCACATAAGTGTATCAATACAGGATCAACTTTCTCACTGGTTCTTAACGCAATAATACCAAAACATCTGTCATTACATGGGATACAAACGATATCGCTTATAACATAAAGATCAAGGACATCCTTGTCGGGTATATATCCTAAAAAGGAGCAGGAATCGGAGATTCCATACTCCCATAAGCGACTCTTCAACCTGCCTGTTGTATCGCCATTACCAACAAATATAAACTTTGCGTGAGGGAAATCTTTTAAAATTGGTCCTATAGCTTTTGTTATTATGTCCTCCTCCTTACTGTTTGTCATTCGTCCCACAAAGAGACATATGTGATCCGAAGCGATCAGATTATATTTATTTTTTGTAACTTCGGGATCGATCTCTTTATAAAACTCGTCTAGGTTGATACCATCATAGACTATCGAAAGTTTCCATTCCGGTAGGTTATATAGCCACGTTATCTCATCTTTCAAATAATGAGAGACAACAATGATCTTATCGGATATTTGACCTCCTTGATACTCAGCATCCCTTATATAGCTTGACAGACCCTCATAAAAATTATTTCCGCATCTTCCATATTCCGTAGACCTTAGAGTAAAGATTATCTTTGCATCGCTAATCTCTTTTATACGAGCCAATGAGTTGACAATGGGCCAATCATACCCATGTACTACATCAAATTTCCCGTACTCCTTTTCAACCTCAGGGAATACGTCCATGTATGAACAATTAATATTCATAATCTGTGATATAAAATCGGGCTCGTACTTAAACGGGCATACATGGTATAACACATTACGAATCTCTTTTGTATACATATCTTCCCAAGTGTTTATTCTTGTAAATACATGGACCTCGTTATCATTCCTCTGCAAAGCCTCAGCAAGCTTGGTAATATGCGAAGCTGTTCTATTAAATGCAAGTGGATGGGCGGATTCATAACTAAGCAATGCAATGCGCATTTTCAATCAACTCCTTATCGTTAGTATAAACCTCAAGAATTCTGGATGAAAAGAGTTCTATCAGTTTTGCCCTTGCATCTTCGTCAAATTCATATATTGTTTCAATATCTTCTGCAAGTCTGTTATCGTTAAATATTAATCGCGGCCACTGTGCAAAATCATTAAAGTTCTCACGAAGGTGAAATTCAATAGATCTAATATCTATTGTCTCAAGTATCTCTAAAAAATCAAAGATATTATTAGCACAGCGTCCGGTAGGTATAATCTTTGTACCTTCGTAGGTGTTAAAGTAGAATGACTCTTCATCTGTCAGAATGCAGTTATAATCACAACTAGAGATCTTACTAATAAATCTTTTAATGACGCCATCCACAGTAGAGAAATTACGAATGTAGGAGAATGGCCAAAGAATTGAGTTTCGCATCATCTCAACAAAACTACCAAGTTGAGAGTACCCCCCTATAGTTGCTTTATGTGTTGAAACATTGTTACCGATTACGCAGTATTCTCCAATAACAGTATCACTAATGTATGTCTTCTCACCTATAAAAACATCTTCGAATATGACTGAGCTACCTATATCACAGTTACTCTCTATATGTGTGCCATTTCCGATACAAGTATAGGGTCCAATGAAGTTGTTATCACCTATCTCGACATCATCACCAATCCAGGTCGGACCCATTATTATGGATTCTCCTATTTTTGTATTCTCCCCAATATTTACTTCACCATATATATCCCCAATTATATCTGAAGAAATCTGTTTTTTTGAACTTTCAAGGACCCTTTGATTTGCTATTATGTAGTTATCAATGTTATTAAGCTTGATAGAGAAACCATCATTAATGAAATATGATATCTCGCTTTTATCAAACGGAAACAAAAATTCTTCCTTATTTAAAAAGATATTTTTTTCAATCCTTCCAATCATAATATCAAGCGTCTCAGGTTCGGTTATGTAAATCCCCGAGCATGTAAAACCGTTACCTGGATAGTCATGTGAAGTTTCAATTTGATTAAATGGACCTTCTTTTTCATATTTAGCCTCGTCATTACTTCCAGGATCATCCGATCTTGAGAGGGCAACAGTCAATAACGATCCGGACTCCTTATGATATCCTATCATATCTCGAAGATTAATATCTGTTATAACATCTCCTTGGAACAATATAATTGTATCATCGATATAACTGGAATTCCTGTTCTTTCTTGTAGTAGCACAGAATATTTCATCCAGATACAGGTATTCGAATTGATTGTCGACTTCGAAATACTCACTCAGTTCTTCAGACGGGCTTGCTTCCATAGTCAATGATATGTCGTTTATAAAGTTGCTTCGGAGGTGATTTAGCATATGGTCTATCAATGGTCTTCCGGCAATCGGTATCATTGGTTCGGTTTTTGTATAAGTCAACGGTTTCAGGTAATTAAATCTATCAGATATTATTAGGGCCTTCATAATTGAAGGGATGTCTTCTCATCTATATAGTTCTAGTTGAGAATAGGTTCACACAATCGAGTTGATCTTCACAACTAATCACACTCTTCCGAAAACCATATATTGGTATGGCTCAATCTGCCTTTTGTATACAAGCCTGTTTTTGGTCGGCATGATAAGGAAAAATATATCGCTGGATGACGGAGAATTAAAAAAGATTGAAAAAGTTGTCCTAAAACACAATGGGAATTTCAGTGCCGCAATAAGAGAGATAATAGATGCATCAAGCAGTTTTATTGACGATTCTGGCAACTTTAAACATATTGAAAATACAAAAAATGATTATGAAGGGTTTTTAATACCAAAAAAATTATTTAAATGGTTTTTAGCTCTAACCGAGGGATCTCTTCCGGACCATGATACAATTTTCAGTATAAATGAAAAAGGTGATATTCAGAAGGTATCCGATCTCGGGGGAATCACCAGCTTGTGCGATGAGTTGTCAGTCAGCTATAAAATTGAAATTGATGACTGTGAAGAGATTACTTCGATAAAAACAGAACTTGGTGGCGAAAGACTTGCAACTGAGTTCATGGCAAACATCTTATCCTCTTATATGGGTTATAATGGGTATATTTTAGAGGGTGTATCCAAACATGCATCAAATATATCTCTAATATTCAATAAAGGTGGTAGCTATGAAGAGATTAGAGACTCATTGATAAAGAATTTTGGTTTTAGGCATATAATTCTCCAGGAAATATTTGATAAACCCGTCTTCTGGAATAATATAATAAACTCAACAATCGAATGGTCTGACCTGCAAAGGTATAAGTACCCAAAGATGTACAACCAGAGGAGATATTAGTATTATATATTAAAAAAGTCTTATACGATCTCATCAATCTTTTTTCTCGCGTCTGTCATCTCTTCTAAAGCCAAAGTAAGGTTATTTTCTGACTCAATCAAGACACTTAATATAAAATTAGAATATGATCTAGTTACAACAACACAATTTTCCGATTTGACTAGAATATATTCAAAATCACCTTTTTTTAGCAGTTTAATAGATTTTTCTGCACATTTAACCATCATTGCCATAATAGAGGGTAGTAAATCACTTTTTGAAACCCCATATTGGTTTATTAGTATACCATCTCTTGAAAACACAGCCGATCCAATTATTTTATCACAGGTAGTAAGATCCTTTAATATGTCTAATACCTTAGATCTTGACGTCACATGTCACCCCACAGATCAATTGCGGCTGTAGCAAGTAGATATACACCGATTACAGTAAGAACCCTTCCAAGTACCAGCAATGATCTCCCATAAGGGATGTAGTCGTAAAGCTCATAGTATGAATAATATACCCTGAAAGATGAAGCAAAGACCTTAACAAGGCCTGATAATGCAATAAAACTCCAACCTACTCTGAAAATCCTAAATTCAAACTTATTCCTTGCATATATGGCTATTAAAAACAGAGATAACCCGGCTGCTAGGTTGATAACTTCTACAACAACACCGTCCAACGCAAAAAGCTCCATTTAGAACAAAGTATTGTTTATAAAATATAAATATCTTCTCAACTGACTTTATCTCATCAACAGTTCCTATTTTATGTGCTCACCGTACCGATATAGGGATGCAATCGACTTAACCGCCGTCTGAGGTGAAGTGAAGACCGGTATACCGCTCTCCTCAAGGTGCTCCCTCGCCTTCTTTATTGTGAGATCTGGGTCTCCGAAGGTACAGAATACAAATGGCTTATCGCGGAACTTTGAAAGCATCCCCTTGAAGGATCCGAAGAGCATATCAAATATCTGTGATCCTCCAAAAGATGTAAGTGGCGCAACCATGATGAGTATGACAGCGTCAACGCCATCATCCTTCATTATCTCTTTTACGGCGGGAACAAATAGTCCGGATGGTCCGACATCCATCGGGTTCTTCACTGTTACCCAATCCGGAGCAGATTTTTTAATCTTCTCAATCGTTTTAGGATCAAAATCAGCAAGCCTCATGTCCTGCGCTACACACTCATCGCAAGCAAGTGCACCCATAGATCCCGAACTTGTTACAATGGCAAGCCTGTTGCCCTTCGGAAGGGGCAAGAAGTCGAAGGTCTTAGCCACAGCAAAAGCCTCTTCAAAGTAACCGAACCTTAAGATGCCCGTCTGTGAGAAGACTGCATCGTATATCCTGTCCTCACCTGCGATGCTTCCCGTATGAGATGCCACTGCCTTTGATCCAAGCTCGGTTCTGCCACTCTTGACAACAATTACAGGTTTCTTCTTTGTGACATTCTTTGCAACTTCTATAAATCTCTCTCCGCCCTTTACACCCTCCAGGTAAATTACGATAACTTTTGTATCATCGTCGTTTGCAAAGTACTCCATCAGGTCAATCTCATTGACATCGCACTTGTTTCCGACAGTTATGACCTTACTGAACCGAATATTTTGTGAAGGCGCCCATTCAAGGAGTATATTTCCAAGAACACCGCTTTGAGCAATCACAGAGACCCCGCCTTTTGTCAGCCTATCAGTTTTTATGCCAGTTGTGGAGAGGTCGTTTGCCATATTCATAAGGCCAACGCAGTTCGGTCCAACAACCCGGATGCCGTTTTCTTTTGCCATCGCTACAACTTCATCTTCTAGCTTCTTACCCTCTTCACCGGTCTCAGAAAAACCGGCCGATTCGATTATCACTCCCTTTACACCCTTTCTTGCACACTCTTCCATAGCATTCTTCACCTTACTTGCAGGGATGACAATAATTGCTAGATCGATATCATCAGGAATATCTTCAATAGATCTGTACACCTTTTCCCCCATAATCTCGGTCTCTTTAGGGTGAACGGGATATACCTTAAAATCAGATTCGAGCAAGTCTTTTGTGACACCATAACCGAACTTCATCTTCGTCGTTGCCCCAATTAGGGCGATAGTCTTCGGTTCAAATAACGCATCCAGATCAGAACTCATTACTACACCAAACCAAGAAGTACACGCCTTTTGGTTTAAATAATTTATCAATCATTTTTATTTTCAAATAAATCTGTAATTTGAGGGTCAAAGAAAAGAATAATAGGTGTTAATTGGGGATTAAGTATTTATATGTCAAGAGAAATCTCGCCTCAAGCCCATGATAGCTACCTCAAGCAAGTCAGAACCATTGCAGACTATCAGTTTGGTATGGGTACTGGCAATATTTTATTTTCAGATGAGGTTAGGTTTATCTTTTCATCCACGGGCCGTATAAGGCAGATATTGCTTGGGGGTGAAAGAATCGCTACAGTAAGGGCAAAAGACGGATTTTTTACTCTTAGTATCGATGGTGCAAGGAAATTACACTCTTCAATTGACTATCCTGCAAATAGGGTTGTAATACAAGACGATGTATCATCTTTTATTCGGGAAGGTAAAAATGTCTTTGCCCGTCACGTTGTTAGCGTTTGTTCCGAGATTAGGGCATATGAGGAGGTATTGATTGTTGATAAAGGTGATACGCTTCTTGCAACAGGAAGAGCTAACCTCTCGGCAGATGAGATGATGTCATTTGAAAGAGGTGTTGCTGTTTTTGTGAGGTCCGGGATAGAGAAATAAAGGTCGATGATATGAATTAAGGAATTGGTATAAAAGTATACTTAATCATCTCAATCCTTAGTGTCATACTTCTTTTTATGCACAATCCTTAGTATCTAGTAGGACAATAGTATATTCGTTCACAAAATAATGTAAGGTTCGAATATGGGTCTACTTAAAAGTGCACTTATCGGTTTTTTATCCGTTGTTCTTCTAGTCTTACTCGCAAACACCGTCTTCAACTACATGGGTGTCATTTATGATTATAACGAGACGATAGAGGTAAATCTGAGCCTGAGAGCGCCTGAAGTTCCCACATACGAACCACATAAATTTGAGAGTATACCGGTAGCAAGCGCTAGGTCCGGACCGGGTTACAGCTTTTACATGGAGAGCATCAAATCAGACTTCTATGAGTACTATGGTGGCATAATGAAGATTTGGTTTGAAAATACCGGAACAAGTCCGTTATTTATCTATGAATATGGAATAAAACCGACATGGGTATCAGATAGTGATTGGAAGCCATCAAGGACGGGAATCAGGATAAACCCCGGCGAAAGAAAGACTCTGGGACTAAAGAACCTTGTGGCAAATGTCGTGGAAGTTGATGATGGTGGTTCGATGTCATACACCGTACAATATGGTGTCTCGCTTATGGCAAAGAGAAGTGACGGGAAATGGTTTGATTACGGAACAGTCTTCACCAATCCGATCAAAATTGTGGTTCATCCCGCGATTGAACCTACAAATAAGGAGTACATCTCAAATCCAAGATACCTTCATAACGAGATGAACAGGCTTGTCAACTCAAGTGATCCCCAGGTGATTGAAATTTCAGATAATATTGCAGAAAGGTATCCTGGAGAGTATAACGTGTATCAGATCTGCGCACTCTTTGACTATGTTTCGGAGACTATTGAATACGTGAGTGATCCGGTGGACGAGGAGATCTGGCAGACACCTGATGAAACCCTCGAACTATGCGCCGGTGATTGTGAAGATTATGCCATCCTGATGGCTTCGCTTATCAGCGCATCTGGTGGTAATGCAAGGTTATATCTGACAGATGATCACGCATTTGCAGCGGTTTATGTCGGAGAAGATGTAAAGGGTGTAGACGATGCAATCAGGAGGTACTATAACACCCAGGCCACCATCTATTTTATGACCGACGAGTATGGTTCCTGGTTGATACTTGATGCAGTTAGCGGTTTTTATACCGGCAATCTCCCTGTTGGCGCAACTCCTTCTATTACAGACTGGGATTTTGAGAATACAAGCACGATCACAGTAGTAGATGTCGTCGACTCTTAAGTTCTACACGGACTGCAGGCCTTTACCATCAAAACCAATCTTTTATATTGCAGCTGGATAGACAGCTTAAAGACCATGCCATCGGAATCAGACCTCAGAAGGGTACTCCAAAGGATAGACTCAAGAGGATATAAGGCCTACAATGATATCAAAGGCAGGTACGACTTTGAGTGTTTCACACTGTTTGTGGATTATGTTCAAAGGGACCCTTTCGCACCGCCCAGTCAGATGAGAGTAAGAATAGGTCAGGATCTGGCAGGCTTTGACGTATCTTTATTTAACACCAATAGCAGGGAGGTTGCTCTTAGGGATTTTTTGACAAGGAGGTTCTCAGATGCGGCGTACAGGATCTGTAAGGCAAACAGAGGAACAGGAAACAGCGGTGTAATATCTATCGACAGACCAGGTCAAGAGGTGTTGAGACGCACTTCAGCCTTCGTCACAAAAGAGTATATAGAAGTCAGATTCGTGATGGGCCTTCCTGCTTACGGTAGAAAGGTTGCCTCAAAACACGCAGAAGAGATGCTTCTCTTCGAACTTCCTGAGATTGTAAGGGCTTCTTTATATTTTGAGAACCTGGATGAAAAGTTACTCATCGAGCACCTAGAGGTCGTCGAAGATGCAGACTTTCTCAGGGATAAGCTCTATGATCTGGGTCTGGTTGCCTTTGTTGCCGATGGTGCAATCCTTCCCCGTGCAAGCGGCGTTGACCCCCGTCCAATGAAAAAAGGTCAAGTGGTACCATTCAAGTCCCCTGACTCTCTTCGTGTTGAGGTGGTGCTTCCAAATAGGGGTAAAATCGAGGGGATGGGGCTGAGAAAGGGTGTTAACCTCATCGTTGGTGGTGGATATCATGGGAAGTCTACACTTTTAAGGGCACTCGAACTGGGTGTCTATAATCATATACCCGGAGACGGAAGAGAGTTTGTTGTTACAAACCCTATGACCATGAAGATAAGGGCCGAGGACGGCAGGCGTATAGAGAAGGTGGACATCTCGGCGTTCATATCAAACTTGCCGATGGGTCTTGATACCAAGGCGTTCTCAACAGAGGATGCAAGCGGAAGTACATCCCAAGCAGCAAATATAATCGAGGCCCTTGAAGTCGGAGCCCGTGTTCTCTTGATCGATGAGGACACATCTGCAACCAACTTTATGATAAGGGATCAGAGAATGCAGGAGCTTGTGAAGAAGGACAATGAACCGATCACGCCCTTCATAGATAAGGTCCAACAGCTTTATGAGGATCTTGGTGTCTCCACTATTCTTGCGATAGGCGGATCAGGGGATTACTTCGATGTCGCTGATTTTGTAATCTGTATGATGGAGTACAAGCCATTTGACCTTACACTTGAGGCTAAAGATATTGCAAAGAAGTATAAAACCGGTAGATCGCCTGAAGGTGGCAAGTCTTTTGGAAGGATAATAGAGCGGATTCCTCTTGCAGAAAGCTTCGATCCCAGCAAGGGAAGAAGGGATGTCAAGATTTCATCCAAAGGATTGCAGTCAATAATCTTTGGTACACACAAGATAGATCTTGGGTATGTGGAGCAGCTGGTAAGTGTTAGTCAGACCAGGGCGATCGGAGCGGCAATATTTCTTGCTACGAAGTACATGGATGAGAAGAAGACGCTAAGAGAGATCGTTGAGATGGTACTTGAAGATATAAAAAAGGATGGCCTTGATAGGCTGGACAGCAGACCGGTGGGTGACTTAGCAGAGTTCAGAGTGCTTGAGCTGGCCTCTGCCATCAACAGGCTAAGGACTCTTCTTATGAGAAAGGATGGGTGAAAAGACCGTATAATACTCAACCGATAACCTTCATATCTCCAACTCTCACTGTAGGGACTATCACATTCCCTGCCATTTTGACATCGGTATCAAGACCGTCGATATTTTTAATGAGGTCGAAGACATTTCCCGATACCATAACCTGTTTGATCGGTTCCCTGATCTCCCCGTTTTTTATAAGGAAAGCGTTTCTCCCGTCAAGTGAGAAATCGCC
>JAXHTN010000160.1:0-4770 GCA_034190145.1 Halobacteriota archaeon
TTGAGAAATCAGACGTCTTCAGAGGCGAAGAGGACATGAATGACGAGATATCAGTTCTCATTGGGGATTGTAGTGTATATCTTGACGGTTTTGTGCAGTACAATCACGTAAAGTTTGAAGGCGAGATCAAGGAGAGGTATGAGATGGCAATAAATAAGATCCTCAACTGTTTTGATGCAAACTTGAAGGGTAATAGATATCTTTCGGTGTACACACAAGTTACAAAAAATGCGGGAATAAGAGACAGTATTGAGAATTGCACCTCCTGATTTTTTTCGCTTCAATCTCTGTTACTAAACCAGGGCGTTTCGGTGAGTTCATCCACGTCCACGCTTATCCATCTCTTCTTGATGAAGATCCCTTCTTCCAACCACACACGAAGAAATGTGATTGAGAAGCACTTATAGCAGTACATCTCAAAGACTCTTCCACAAAGAACATTGGCCTGTTTGATCCCTATGTCTATATTTTCACCGGATGATACCTTGAGAATCTGGACTTCTCCTGTCTCAGTGAGCCGGTCTTTTAGGTACTCCTCAAGACTGGAGACGAGATCATTAAAGAGATCAACCTCTTGACCTTCCGTAGGGTATAGGTTCGTCGTTCCGATCGTATATCCTGAAGACTTCTCAATCCTTTGTTTGAATGCTTCTTTGAGTCGAAAGTCACCTTCAAACTCACCAACTACACTCATTATTCCTTCGGTCAGATCGCACATAGCTACCTTCAACTGCCTGCAAAAAATATATCTCCAAACTATATTATTTCTTACTTATGGTACTGGTCCAATTTCATAATTTTTGTCCATAAAATCAAAAAATATTTAACCATCTACACCTAGATAATTGGAGCTTATTTGACGTGAGGTATGGTCTTTTGGTTAATTTTTTTGACACAACATTGAGAGATGGTGAGCAGTCACCGGGAGTTTCGTTGACATCGGAAGAGAAGCTTCTGATCGCAAGAGAGCTTGATGCAATTGGAGTTAAGGTTATCGAGGCCGGATCACCAGCAACGTCCGAAGGTGAGAGGGAAGGAATTAAACTTATAGCTGGTGAAGGGCTTGATGCAGAGATATGCGTATACACCCGCTCTTTGATCAAAGATATTGATCTTGCGCTTGACTGCGATGTAGACTCAATTCACCTAGTTGTTCCATCATCAGACTTACACATCGAAAAAAAGCTAAAAAAAGACAGGGCGACTGTAAAAAAAGGTGCTATTGAAGGTCTAGAGTACGCAAGAGATCACGGACTCATTGTAGAACTTAGCGGCGAAGATGCATCTAGAGCGGATCTCAATTTCTTGGTGGAGTTGTACTCCGAAGGAATAAATGCCGGTGCAGAGAGGATATGCTTCTGCGATACGGTTGGCGTTCTTACACCCGAAAGAGCAACTGAAGTATTTGATACACTCTCTAAGCTCGGTGCGCCAGCAAGCGTGCACTGTCACGACGATTTTGGTCTGGCAACAGCAAACTCTGTTGCTGCCATCAAAGCGGGCGCTTCCCAGGTCCATGTAACAGTGAATGGTATCGGGGAGAGATCAGGTAATACATGCCTTGAAGAGGTTGTCATGATCCTCGAAGGTCTTTATAATATTGATACTGGGATAGTCAAGGAGGATCTCTACCATATTTCAAAACTGGTCAGTAGGCTTACCAAGATGGAAGTTGCTCCAAATAAATCTATCGTTGGCGATAATGCATTTACCCATGAGTCTGGTATTCATATACATGGCCTCAGTTCGGATACATCGACTTATGAACCAATGCCTCCAGAGACTGTGGGGCGTCGAAGAAGGTTCATCTTCGGCAAACATACAGGAGGGGCTTCAGTGAAGATGGCATTAAAAGAGATGGACCTTGAAGCAACCGATGAACAGATGGCTTTGATTTTAGATCGTGTTAAAGATATGGGTGACAAAGGTACCAGGATTACCGACACCGACTTACAAACGATCGCAGAGACGGTTCTAGAAGTGATAAACGAGCCAAAGATCAAACTCTCCGATCTTACTGTTGTATCGGGCAAGATGATCATGCCGACGGCTTCTATCAAACTTAACATCGATGGTAGCGATGTCATAGAGGCAGGAACCGGGGTGGGACCTGTTGACGCAGCGATAAATGCTCTGAGGAAGGCAACAAGAAATATCACAGAGGTCCAGTTGGAAGAGTATCATGTCGATGCCATAAAGGGCGGTACAGATGCCCTCGTTGAAGTATCCGTAAGACTGAGCAAGGGTGATAAGGTGATATCGGCAAGAGGTGCACATATTGACATAATAATGGCATCGATAGAAGCACTTATTCAAGGGATAAATAGCCTATATTAATCTTAAAAAATCCCCGTATTATTTTCGTTTTTACCCTTCATATTGGTAAATAGTAAATTATTAATTATATCCTAATCTATGGCCATAACTTATTATAAAGCTTGCGTTAGTTTTATATAGTATAACCTTGACATTATATTATTCTAGAGGTTATGTAGAGTGAAAAAGCTGGGTAGAGTCGTGCATAAAACCGGTCAAGGTAAGATTCTCGTGAGGGGGGAAATGCATGGCGATGGTGGGGGAGATCCAATTCGAAGTATAGGTATTGGATCTACCGTTGTCACGAAGAGAATGGAGAAGATCGGAAGTGTCTATGATCTATTCGGACCAGTGAAAGAGCCCTATATCTCAATTAAACCGTCTAAGGACTTTTCAGATCGTGATATTCTAAAATTACGGGATGAAGTAGTTTATCTTTTATAACAAGGTGATCAAAAGTGGAACAAGTTGAAAAGGGAGTCCCTACTGGAGAGAAACCAGGTGGGTATGAAGAGAGGACTGTGGAATGCCCCGAATGTGGTAGTCGGAATCTTATACATGACTATGAGAGGGCGGAACTCGTCTGCGACGGGTGTGGGCTTGTTATTGATGAGGATCTAATTGATATGGGTCCGGAATGGCGGGCTTTTGATCATGATCAAAGGATGAAGAGGTCAAGGGTAGGAGCCCCTATGACTTACACAATTCATGATAAAGGTCTCAGCACCATGATCGATTGGAGGAATCGAGATTCTTATGGGAAGTTGATATCATCGGAGAACAGGGCACAGCTGTATAGATTGAGAAAATGGCAGCGCCGTATCCGTGTCAATAATGCAACCGAGAGGAATCTCGCTTTTGCATTATCAGAGCTTGATAGAATGTCATCAGCACTTGGACTTTCAAGGAATGTGAGGGAGAACGCAGCAGTTGTTTATAGGACTGCTGTCAACAAGAACCTTATCAGAGGCAGGAGCATCGAGGGTGTGGCAGCTGGCGCACTTTATGCATCTTGTCGTCAATGTAACGTGCCAAGGACGCTTGATGAGATAGCAGGGGTCTCAAGAGTCAGTAGAAAGGAGATTGGAAGGACGTTCAGGTTCATGAGCAGAGAGATGAAACTGAAACTAATGCCAACTTCGCCTATCGATTACGTGCCCAGATTCTGTTCAGGACTGGAACTCGGGGGTGAAGTTCAGGGGAAGGCTGTTGAGATTCTTAGACAAGCATCTGAGAAGGAACTCACAAGTGGTAGAGGTCCGACAGGAGTGGCTGCTGCAGCAATTTACATCGCATCGATACTGTATGGTGAACACAGGACCCAAAGAGAGGTTGCCGACGTAGCCGGGGTCACTGAGGTAACTATAAGAAATAGATATAAAGAACTAGCAGAGGAACTTGGCCTAGAAATCGTTTTATGATCGATCTGAGGGTCGTTCTCGTAGAGCCGATATACTGTGGAAATGTCGGTTCGGTTGCAAGAGCGATGAAGAACTTCGGCTTCGAAGACTTAGTCCTTGTAAGCCCATGCGAGCTGGAGAGGGAAGCATATGCTATGGCGTCGCATGCCGTAGATGTTCTGGAGAGTGCAAGAAGGGTAGGTACAGTAAGTGAAGCTGTCAATGGTTCCAGCCTTGTGATTGGTACGACATCTAAGATTGGAACAGATACGGGCGAACATATGCGATTGCCCTATTTTTCCCCAAAAGAGTTAAAAGATAAGCTGAATGAAAGGGAGGGAAGAGTCACAATACTATTTGGTAGGGAGGATATCGGTCTTGTAAATGATCATATCAAAGGATGTGATATGGTGGTATTCATACCGACCAATTCTAAATATCCTGTGATGAACCTTTCACATGCCGTCTCAATTGTTCTTTATGAGCTGAGTGATATCGTTGCTGGGAACATACCTCTTGCAAAGAAGGAAAATATCGAACGCTTATATGACCACTGTGAACAGCTACTTGATAAGATCAACTACCCACATCACAAAACGAACAAGACTCTTCTTATGATAAGGAGGATACTGGGTAGGGCTGAACTCACAGGAAGAGAATTAAACACACTCCGTGGAATTTTATCCAGAACCGAGTGGAAGATTAATCGGGATAGATGACGGGTGAGTCATATCCGAAATGGTTTTAATGTAGAACTTAGTATTATACACAGATACTGTAAGGAGTTGACTTTATATGGGAGAGGAAGAGGAAGTTGAAAAATCGAGAGAGAAGTATAAGGAATTTATTGGGATGCATGTGAAAGGTGGACGGTACAAGGTTATGCAGAAGAAGATTACAGCATACTGTGAAGCTGTAAATCACATGGACCCGAGATATGTGGATGAGAATGTAGAGGGTGGCCCTGTAGCCCCACCAGAGTTTGCAGCTGCCTATGCAATATCCGGGCTTACAAGTCTTGCAACAGTTCAAGGACTTATTAAGAACTTCAGCA
>JAXHTN010000161.1:0-4749 GCA_034190145.1 Halobacteriota archaeon
ACTACTTCACAACAACGATGGTTGCTCCATCTACCTTGAGTACGTCGGCTGCCTTCCCACCGGACGTGAGAGTATACTCAATCTCGATGAGTGAAGAGTCAAGCTCTACTGTCTCTTTCCCTATATCAAGTGCAATCTTGCCACCCTTCGTTTCGCTTGCCTTGAGTTCACTTTCGATTTTTACAGGATCAGCACTTTGAAGAGCCTTCAAGATCAACTTAGACTTATCCCTGAAGGTTGGCCCAATTGTTTTCATATCCGGTTTTATCTTGAAAGGGATAGACTCAAGCTCCGGTTCCCCATCGAATAGATCAACCTTGGCATTTACTGTTCCTGCGATGTCCCTCGTCTCTATTCTTCTCGAATAGATATCAACCTTAGAAAGAGGTGCATTAAGGGCCATCTTCTCTTCTGATTTGAACCTTCTAATTGTACTTGTGATCTCTTTTATCAGCTCACCATCTCTTCTTGCTGCCTCATCAACGAATCTCTCATCTACCTTCGGCCATTCCTCGGAGTGAACAAACTCATCACTTACATAAGAGTGCATCTCTTCGGAAAAGAAGGGAACAAATGGCGCAAGAAGTTTTGAGAGTGTCTTGATCGCAAGGTGAAGTGTGAACTGAACAGATCTCTTTTCCTCCGGAATACCTCCATAAAGTCTTGATTTTGACATCTCAAGGTAATTATCAGCCATAACGTCCCATACAAAGTTTCTAAGGGTTTTAAGTGTCTCGTCAAACTTGAAGGCATCCATAAGTTCGGTGGTCTCGGAAACTAGATCGTTCAACTCACTCAAGAACCATCTGTCAACGGTGCTAAGTTCGGAAGAACTATCAGGCGAGTAGCCATTAAGATGAGGAATCGAAAACCTGAGTATACTCCACAGCTTCTGAAGGAATCTTGAAGCAGCTGTTATATCCTTCCATTTGAACATTATATCAGAACCCGTTGCCCCTCCTATAGCAGCCCACTGTCTGAAGGAATCGGATCCGTGGGTCTTCATCACCTCTTCCGGGGCGGTGAAGTTGTTTCTTGATTTACTCATCTTGTAGCCGTCCTCGCCGAGGACCATACCATTCATAAGTATACTCTCCCAGGGGATCTTGCCTTCGAGAGCAAGAGATCTGAGGATCGTGTAGAACGCCCAGGTCCGTATTATATCGTGACCCTGTGGACGAAGTTGCGAAGGGAATGTTATTAGTTCATCCGGCCAATTGCAGACCGATAATGCAGATATCGAGCTGTCCATCCACGTATCAAGAACGTCTTTTTCACCGGTAAAGTCAGTAGAACCACATTTACAAGGCCCCTTTGGCATCTCTTCAGTGGGGTCAACCGGAAGATCTTTTTCATCAGCAACAAGTGTAGATCCACAGGAAGAACAGTACCAGACCGGAATCGGCGTCGCAAAGATCCTCTGACGGGAGATACACCAGTCCCACTCCATACTCTCTGCCCAGTTCTTAAGCCTTAAAAAGAAGTGCTCCGGGACCCAGTCTATCTTCCCGGACTCGGCAACAATTTTTTCGGAATCTATCTTGACAAACCATTGATGCTCGGATAAGATCTCAAGAGGGGTCTTGCACCTCCAACAGAGTCCGACGTTCTGGTCAAGATTCTCCTGCTTATATATCAGCCCTTCTGACTTCAGATCTTCAATGATGGCCTTTTTGCACTCATCGGAAGCTATCCCTTCATACTTCTGTGCAATTGCCGTCATCTTTCCTTCTTTTGTAAGGGCCTTTCTGAGCGGAAGGTTGTGCTCCTTCCACCATTTCACATCCTGCTTATCTCCGAAGGTACAGATCATGACAGCACCGGTACCAAACTTCGGGTCGACACTCTCGTCGGTAAATATTTCCACATCATGACCGAAGATCGGAACCTTTGCTTTGCCACCTATCCGCTCATTGTATCTATCATCTTCCGGATGTATGGCAATCGCAACGCAAGCAGGCAATAGCTCCGGTCTTGTTGTTGCTATCTCTATTCCGTCGAAGTGCAGGTAATTCAGAAGAGTCTCTCTCGAATCATATTCTACTTCAGCAAACGCAATCGCAGTCTCACACCTCGGACACCAGTTTACCGGATGATCGTCCTTGTAGACCAAACCCCCATCATGCATTCTGACAAAGGAGATCTGGGTCTTCTTGTAGTAACTAGGATCCATTGTGACGTACTCGTTACTCCAGTCAGTTGAGAATCCGAGATGTTTCATCGAAGCCTTCATCTTCTCGATATTCTCCGCCATGAGCTCCTCACAGAGTCTTCTAAACTCCGCACGCGGAACCTGATTCTTCGTTATCTTGTGGATCTCCTCTACCTTAACTTCCGTTGGCAGTCCGTGGCAATCCCATCCTTGTGGAAACATCACATTATACCCTCTCATCCTCTTGTATCTCGCCACAAAATCGATATAACACCAATTCAGGGCATTTCCCACATGGAAATTTCCTGTTGGGTAAGGCGGAGGTGTATCTATTATATAAGGGGGTTTTGATGAGTTTAGATCAAAGTAATAGAGTGATTCATCCCATTTATCCAACCATTTATCCTCGGTTCCTTTCCAATCATACTCTTTTGGGAGATCCTGCATGGGATCATATTTACCCTTCTCGCTTAAAAATTTGATGGAATTGAATGTACAAGTGGCAGTTTACTTGTTAGAAATCAGATGGTGCAATAACTCTTTCAAAAGGTAACTCGTAAGAGGTGATCTTTAGATCCATAATAACAGATCCGTTGACCTTTATTGTTGTTTGTGAGCCTCCTAAGAATTGGTCGAAGGCCATAAAGATTGCATTGAGATTATCGATATCCATCGGAATCTCTACCGTTGAGTTACCATATGCTGATATCGAGATATCCTCCTCCTCTCCGTGAGCTAGAAAATTCCAATTATCATTGCCTGATAGCGTGTAAATGTTATAATTAAACTCATCGATATCCACACCTATCAAGTTTGGATTGTGAATTATTGCTACTATCTCAATTGATGTGGTGCTGAAGCTGATTCCTTTTGGGTTGATAGCAACAATCTCTACGGTAGGCTCTTTGATTAGGAACTCAGTTGTGAAAAGATACGCCCCAACCATCGCGATTATCAAGAATATTACTAAATATACTTTTTTATGCATTCTTTCTACCTTGTAAATTTATTTCCCAGAATAAGCAATTGTTTGTACTACAGAAGAGAAGTACCTTTTCATTTAGATATATTTAATACCGAAAAGATTGCACTACATATACCCTGATGTGGGAGAGATCCCGCTGGAATGTGGCCCTTCACAAAGTGTAGGGCTGAACCGTAAAAAGGTGATTAGAAGATGTCAAAATCGTTTTATAGATATATATCTGAAGCTTGGGCAAGGCCCGATGAATCGTACGTTAACGAGCTGATGTGGTCAAGGTTTCAAGAGTGGCGAAGAGAACCTGTGGTGACAAGGATAGAGAGGCCGACAAGGCTGGACCGTGCCAGGACACTGGGATATAGGGCAAAGCAAGGAATAATTGTTGCCAGAACCAGAATCAGAAGAGGTGGCAGGCGAAAATCTAGATATATCCGTGGAAGAAGAACAAAGCACATGGGTATGAGTAAGATCACTCCTGCAAAGAGTCTGCAAAGAATTGCTGAAGAGCGTGCTGCCAGAAGATTTCCGAACCTGGAGGTACTGAACTCATACTGGGTCGGTGAAGATGGGAAACACAAATGGTTCGAGATCATTCTCGTTGATCCGAAGCATCCTGTAATAATGGCGGATCCGAAGCTGAACTGGATCTGTGAATCATCAAATTCGGGAAGAGTCTTCAGAGGAAAGACCAGTGCGGGCAGAAGGGGTAGAGGCCTTCACAATAAGGGCAAAGGTTCAGAGAAAATAAGGCCCAGTATAACAGCAAATCAGAGTAGGGGTAAATAACCCCTCTTATGCTATTTTTAGTTTCATAACGGGACGGTAAGATGCGAATAGCTGTATTGAACCGTGACAGATGCCAGCCTGTAAAGTGCGGAAAGGAGTGCCAGAGCTATTGCCCGATGGTTAGAACCGGGGATGAGACAGTAGTCATAGGTAGTGATGGAAAACCTGAGATCTCAGAGGAGCTTTGTGAGGGGTGTGGGATATGTGTTAAAAAATGCCCCTTTGAAGCAATAACAATAATTGGCCTGCCTGAAGAACTGAAGCGCAGAGAGACTCATAGATACGGTCCAAATGCATTTGTTCTTTACGGGCTACCAATTCCAACGAAGGGGAGAGTTACAGGTATTCTTGGCCCTAACGGCACCGGTAAGAGTACTGCGATAAATATCCTCTCTGGAATATTCAAGCCGAACCTCGGATCTGAAGATACCGAGTGGGATGATGTGATTAAGCACTACTCAGGATCGGAACTCCAGGAATACTTCACAAATGTAAAAGAAGGAGGAGTTCGCGCATCGAGTAAACCGCAGTACGTAGACTACATCCCAAAAAAGTTTGAGGGGCGAGTCTCGGAGCTCTTACAAAAGACAGACGATAGAGGAGAACTTTTTGAACTGATAAAAAAATTCGAGATCGAATCGATCGTTGAGAGGAACCTTTCAGATCTGAGCGGAGGAGAATTACAGCGCGTTGCAATCGTTGCTTGCATGGCAAAAGATGCCGATTTCTACTTTTTTGATGAGATCACACCTTATCTGGACATACACCAGAGGATCAATGCAGCAAGACTGATAAGGGAACTTTCAGAGAGTAAGACCGTCCTCGTGGT
>JAXHTN010000162.1:0-4733 GCA_034190145.1 Halobacteriota archaeon
TCATTCCTGAAGAGTATGGTGGTGCAGGACTTGGATTCTTTGAACATGCAATGATTGCAGAAGAGTTCTGGAGAGTTGATCCCGGTGTTGGTCAGGCATTGATTTCCACAACATTCGGTTCAGAGTTTATAATACTTGGTGGTAATGAAGAGCAGAAGAAGAAGTTTCTACCACCACTGCCACAGGGAAAAGCCATAATGGGCGGTGCAATAACAGAGCCAGATGCAGGAAGTGACGTAGCTTCGATAGCAACAACTGCCGTAAAAGATGGTGATGATTACATCATAAACGGTAACAAGATGTTCATCACAAATGCGACGCAGGCCAATTATCTTGTTGCAATATGCCTTACAAACCCTGACGAGCCTAACAAGGGGAAGAGACACAGTGCAATAATCGTAGAGACAGATAGAGATGGCTTTGAGGCCACTCCGATCCACGGAAAGATGGGTATTCGTGCTAACCCAACTGCAGAGGTAGTATTTAGTGATCTACGTGTACCTCAGTCAAACCTTTTGAGTGAAGAAGGTACAGCATTCAAACTGCTTATGCACTTCTTCGACAGAACAAGGTTACATGTGGCAGCAGAAGGTGTCGGTTGCGCTCAGGGTGCATTTGAACAGGCTCTCGAACACGTAAAGACAAGGGTCCAGTTCGGTAAACCTCTCGCTGTAAATCAGTACACACAGTTCAAACTTGCAGAGATGGCAACACAGATCGAGGCTGCAAGAGCTCTTGTTTACAAAGCTGCTTGGCAGGTCGACAACGGTGTAATCGATCCGAAACAGATATCAATGGCAAAGTACTTTGGCGGACTTACCGGTGTGCAGGTAACCGATGCTGCTTTACAGATGCATGGAGGATATGGTTTCATCAACGAGTACCCAATAGAGAGGTTCTACAGATCCGCTAAAGTTGTAGAGATCTATGAGGGTGCAAAAGAGATAGAACTCATGACTATCGGTAGGCAGATAGTGGGTAAACTCAAATAAGGCAGTTTAGAAAGTTATAGTATACCTATAGCCGAATAACTATTAAGGAAGGAACAAAAAAAGCCGAGAGTTGATGTAGATGGAGATAGAGGATGTAACCTTTGCCGAGAGGTATGGATTGTATGGGTGTATTCAATGCGGAAAATGCACCGGGGGTTGCGCTGTATCCCTTAAGACGGACCTTAACAGCAGGCGTCTAGTCAGGGAAGCGCTATTGAGTGATAATAAGGAAGTATTAAAAGACCTTGAGTGTATCTGGGACTGCACAACCTGTGCAACCTGCACTTTGAGATGCCCGAAAGGGATTGAGCCTTCCGAAGTCATCATTGGTATGCGCACATTACTCATCGAAGAGATGGAACTCCCAAGTACAATTCAGGAGGCTCTTGAGAGTACATACAAGGATGGCAATCCATGGGGTCGTGCCAGGAGTAAACGTTCGGAATGGGCCGAGGATCTCACCGTCAAGAATGTTACAAAAGGAGATGAAGCGGAGCTTTTGTACTATGTTGGGTGTACGCCTGCTTACGATCCAAGGATTCAAAGCGTTGCAAGATCCCTTGTTAAGATATTCGATGCTGCAGGAGTTGACTTTGGTACACTCGGTAACAAAGAGAACTGTTGCGGTAACGAGATAAGAAGGATGGGTGAAGTCGGACTATTCGAGATGATGGTAGAAGATAACCTTCCACTATTCGAGAAGTACAATGTACAGAAGATGGTTACATCATCTCCACACTGCCTCAACACATTCAAGAACGAGTACGAAGGGGCTACTTTTGAGGTTCAGCACTACACACAACTTTTAGCAGAGCTGATCGAGAGTGGTAAACTCAAATTTACAAAAGAGCTTGACAACAAAACAATTACATATCAGGACCCGTGTTTCCTCGGAAAGCAGAACAAGATATACGATGAACCCAGGAAGATACTAGAGAGCATTCCCGGAGCTACCTTCGTAGACTTTGACAGAGCAAAAGAGAGGAGCCTCTGCTGTGAAGGCGGTGGAGGTAGAATGTGGGCCGAAGGTACAGGCGAAGGTGAGAGAAACGCTGAGACTCGTGCCCATGACGCAAATGAAATGGGTGCGGATATTATTGCTGTGGCTTGTCCATTCTGTCTACTGACTCTGGAAGATGCTGTCAAGTTGGCAGGATACGAGGGCAAGATAGAAGTCAAAGATATATCGGAGATAGTCGCAGAACTGATCTGAATCTAGGATGGGTAAAACAGTCAATTTTGTCTGCTACGGCAACATCTGCCGTAGCCCAATCGCAGAAGGTATATTTAAACAAAAGCTGGACAGAAGTGGAATTGCCGGGGATACTATCGTTTTATCTTCGGGTATCTCAGCAGGAAACGGTCCGGCCCATAATTTTTCTATTGATGTTTCAAAGGATCTAGGAATAGATATCTCAGATCATAAAGCAAAGCAATTCACGAAGAAGATGGCGAAATCTTCCGATCTTATCTTCACGATGGATGAATATGTAAGAGATGTGATACTTGACGAATTTCCGGAGTCAGAGGGGAAAGTCTATACACTCAAGGAGTTTGCATTTGGTGAAGATGTAAATGATCCTGATGTTGAAGATCCTTATGGTAGGCCCCTTGAATCTTTTGAGGAATGCGTTGAGGATATCAGTAAGGCGATTAATGCTTTGTGGGATAAGATTAAAACTGATCTTGAATGAAGATATCATACCTCTCACACTCTAGTGAGAGATGCACTGTTCAGTTTTATGGGTGTAATTTTGATTGTACCTGGTGTTTCACAACCGAGAAGAGACAAGAGTTCGTAAATATCACCCCCGAAGAGCTTCATTTAAAGATTGAAGGACTTGGGGTAAGAGAGGTTCTTCTTGCCGGAGGGGAGCCGACAATAGCAAGAGATGAACTACCAAGTCTAATTGAACTTTTTGATGAGAGGGTTATACTCAGCACAAACGGATATCTTCTGGATGAAGAGTATATAACAGGGCTTGAAAGAAGTGGTCTTGATGAAATACATATCGATCTGAAGGCTTACTCAGGTAGTATTCATGAGAGGTACACGAAGAGATCGAATTTAAAGGTCCTCAGAGCAATAGAACTATTGAGCAAAAGTGAGATAGACTTCGAGGTCGTGACCGTCTTCATCCCGGGTGTGATCGATCTTGATGAGGTAGAAAAGATCGCAAGCTTCCTTTCAGATCTCGGAGAAATTAAATTCAGGATAATAAGATATGTCCCAAGGGAGGGCTTATCGAGGCGGCCTACCGAGGAAGAGATGGTGAAGGCTGTCTCCGTTGCAAAGGGCTTTCTAGGGGATGTGACTTCATCACTTGACTATAGAAGACACCCAAAGGATAGGATGGTAGTGGACCTCTTATGACCTTTGGTTTATTTTGAAGATTAATGTTCAGACATCTTTTTAAGAGGGCCTATCTAAACTAGTACTTAATGCAATCTCATCTTCAGGTTGTAAAGACTTCAGTTAAATCCAAATGTGCCCTCTGTAAAGGTTCCAAGATGTTGTGTGGCAAGTCAAGCTGTCCCATCCTTCTGAAGTTATATGTAAATCTGAAGACGAAGGATCTGATGGATGGGTTGCACCTTGACGGGTCTTCACCACCAGGTGTATTCATAGGTAGGATTGGCTATCCATCAGTCTCGATAGGTCCCCTAGTTCCGCCGGTTCACGGAGACACAGGTCTTCTTGATACCCCTGAACTGTGGCTTGGAAAGAGCATCGAAGATATTGTTAGGTTCCGTTTCCAACTTGTTAGGGGTAAGCACAGAGTCCGTGTCGATCAGATGGAAGGGGATCGCCTTATTGAGTACACCAGGGAACTCGGGCTGTCTATGGATCCTACTGAGACTGAAGTTGAGTTTCTAAAGAAACCTTCCGGAAATCTTGTTCTTGATGACAATTCACAGCCTTTTGGACCGTCTGCACCTCTTAAAAAGTTGGATATTGGGACACTTAAGATAGATCACAGAATTGACAAAGCATACAGCGATACCGATCTCAAGGCTAAAGATGCAATTATTGGGTTGTTCGAGGATGGGACGATGGTCTCAAAGATACAGCGTGCATTCAGTGTTGGTGCTTTCGGACTGAAGAACAACAGGAGGTTTGTACCTACAAGATGGAGCATTACGGCAATAGACGACACAATATCAAAGGAACTGGTAAAGGAGGTCAAGGACTATCCGCTAATAAATGAGTACAGGATATTCGAGTCGTGGGAACTGGACAACAGATTCGTCATTATAATGATGCCACTTGCGTGGAGCTATGAGTTGATCGAAGCATGGTACCCAAACACCGTCTGGAACCCAAGGGGCAGTAGGACGATGATTTATGGGGATCATGAGGGTTACAACGGTAAGAGTAAGTATGCATCCATTGGAGGATGTTATTATGCTGCAAGGCTTGCAGTAAACGAGTACCTCACAAGAGAACGCCGTCAGGCAAGAGTTGTAATATTAAGAGAGGCCCATTCAGGATATATACTGCCAGTTGGAGTGTGGAACGTAAGAGAAAACGTCAGAAACGCCTTGAGGGGAGAATCCAGGAATTTTGATACTCTCAATGAGGCTCTTAATTATATTGGGGGAAGGTTGGATATCGATGACTCAATGCCTCCATATCAGGAATCGCAATTGGTGCCACCATAGCTATCCAAACAAAACATGCAACAGGTACCGTCATGACCACACGAAATTTTGGCATCAAAGGAAGAGTAGCGACCTCAG
>JAXHTN010000163.1:0-4696 GCA_034190145.1 Halobacteriota archaeon
CAGTTGATGTCGTATGTGGTGTGAACAAATCTGCCAGGTCCGGTATCGGAACACTGGAGACGGGATGGGATCCGAATATGAGGTCTGGTAGAGAAGCCTACAAACTTGCAGGTATCACTCCCAAGGACATTGATGTGGCACAGGTGCATGATTGCTTCGCAATCGCAGAACTTATGCACTACGAGAGCTTCGGCTGGTGCCCGATAGGGAAAGCAGGAGAGTGGATAGAATCAGGTGGACCGTGTAAAGGTGGTGAGCTACCGGTAAATACTGATGGTGGACTTATCTCAAAGGGTCATCCTCTTGGTGCTACAGGATTTGCCCAGATATACGAACTCACCCATCAGTTGAGAGGCGATGCTCATACCCAGGTTCCCGATGCAGAGATAGCATGGAAGCACAACATGGGTGGTGGAGCCGGTGTCGGACTAACATACATCGTGCATGTGCTGAAGAGAGGCAGGTAGGTGTTTTAAAATGAGAGACGTTTCAATAATTGGTATTGGTAGAACGGAATTTTCAGTTGAAAACTATGATGGTATGGCCGCAATGACTGCTTTTGTCCCAATAGGTGCGGAAGCGGTCACAAAAGCACTAAGGGATGTAAAGAACCTTGAGAAGAAGGATATCGAGATCGTCTACTGTGGTAGATCAAACCCAGTCACAAGTGCCGGTCAGATGATCCAGAACAAAGTTGATATGCTCAGCGAAGGGTCATTCAGTGTTGACAATGGTGTGACAAGTGGTGAGAGTGCGCTTATGGGAGCCTATCATGATATCGCTTCCGGGAAACGTGATGTGGCTCTTGTTATAGGTTTTGAGGTGATGGGCCCAGGTGCACTTTACATACACCCTGACGGGCAGGGATGGAAGAACAGGGAATCTGATTCACCACCGCTTCCGAGGTTGTATGCTCAGCTAGCAAGAAGGCATATGCAGGAGTATGGGACTACAAAGGAACAGCTTGCAATGGTTGCATCCAAGAACAGGACCAATGGAGCACATAACCCAAATGCAATGCTGAAGGAAGAGATGACGGCTGACGAAGTCCTGAACTCTGACATGATCGCAGATCCTCTGACAAAATCCATGTGCAGTGTTCCTGCAAGTGGTGCAGCTGCAATCTTAATCTGTGAATCACAGTCTGCAAGTTACTACAGTACTCAGCCGATAAGGATAGCAGGATCGGCTATGACTACAGGTAAAGCAGGTCTTGGCTACATGGACTCCGTATATGATCCCATCGTCAGGGCTGCAAGAGAAGCATACAGAATGGTTGGTCCATTCTTCAGTGGTAAAGATGCGGATATCGCCCAAGTCAACGATGAGTCCTCGGTAAATGAGATGGTTGCTTATGAGGCCCTCGGTTTCTGTGATAAGGGTAAATCCGGAAAGTGGGTTGAGGATGGCGTGCCGATGCTCGATGGAGCGTTCCCTGTCAATACTGATGGCGGGATGATGTCTAATGGACAACCCCTCGGTGCATGTGGTCTTGCCCAGATCCACGAGCTTGTTCTCCAGTTGAGAGGAAAAGCCAAGGGACGACAGGTCGATGACTTAAAGTACGCTGTACAGTATAACGGAGGAAGCTCAGGAAGCGGATTCTGTGGAGGATTCGGCGGAAGAGGATTCGGCGCAGGCGGATCATACTTCGTCAACGTACTCACAAATGAAAACTAGATAAAAAATAAAATAAATGGTGCCTGCCAGTGGGCAGGTCTTTAATCTTTTTTTGATTTAAATCTTTAGGTCCATCTTATCCGCAACTGCGGTTATGAGTGGCATGAGGTCCATCGCTTTTGACATATTCCCAAGCTTACCGTCCTGCCACATGGCAACCTCTCCACCCATGAATGGAGTCATCACGTCTTTGTCCCCGGATATCATGTCCTTTAATGTGCCCTGTGGTATATCTATGGAAAAATCCGGTTCGCTTGAGAGGTCACAACTGACAGACGGCTTACCATCTTTTATCTCAACTTTAAATCCTAATACTGGATCAGATTTTAAATTAAATACCATATCAGGTGTTAAAGACATCTCCATCTTAATCTCGTCATCTCCTGCCATATTCTCTAAAGCGCCTGAAAAAGCACTGAGTTCTACTTTCTTGTTTCCATCGATTGCACCTTTTAAAATATCCTTAAGTTCATTCGCCATTGCATGCACCCATGGGCTTATCTACCTAGCCATATAAAAAAATTGCGTTTATAATCATTAATTATAACCTATCAAAATAACTCTAGAGAGTTTGAGAACGAGATTATGCCCAGAACCCGAATTAAAAATCAAAGATTTCATATACAATCGGAAATTATAGTATCTCCAGTCAATAACTTACTCTACTGTCAGTGTTGCGTTTTATTTGAAATGCATGGTGCATAGTAAGAAAGTTTATTAAGGTGCTACACACAAAAAATATAGTTAGCATTTATTTTGCAGGCGAGGTTCGAAAGTGCTCGAAGAACTGATGGAAAAGAAGATCAAACTAGCAAAAGAATCTGAGAAACTACGGATTGAAAGGGATGAACTTAACGGTGAAGCGAGTAAATGGTCTTCTAAAAGGGATGAACTGAACAAAAAGACTAAGGAGTCTCTTGCAGAGGCCCAAAGTTACAAGGAACTACGAGAACAGCACAACAAAGACGTTAGTGAATACAAGGCAAAGAGAGACGAACTCAATGAACAGGGTAACAAAGTCTTTGCAAAGATTGACGAACTGAAAGACAAATACAATCTGAGTAAAGGATCCTCGCTTAATGAGCTAAAAAAAGAGATTGAAGTACTTGAATTCAAGCAACAGACCAATGTTCTCGCTCCGGATAAAGAGAGGCAACTTGTAGAAAAGATAACCTCAATCAAAGAAGAGTTCAAGAGGAAGAAAAAAGAGCTTGAGGAAAACGATGTATTGAAGGAGTTGCTCGAGGAAGCGCAAGTTCTTCGTGATCAAGCATCCGAGTTTCATGAGAAGGTCGTTAGTTATGTAAACCTTGCACAGGAGCATCATGATAAGATGACCCAGGCTTTCAAAGAGGTCGATAGGGTAAGGGCAGAGGCTGATGCAGCTCATAAAGAATTCGTTAAGGCGCAGGAGGCTGCTGATGCAGCTCACAGACAGTTTATTAAGTGTCAAAACGAGTTATCCGACTTTGATAAAGTGATCGCATCGCTTAAGAGGAGTAACAAAGAGACAAAAGAGAATAGAGAGCGTGTGAGGGTTAAAAGGAAGGCAGAAGAGATATACAACCAGTTTAAGAATGGTGAGAAGCTGGATACTGAAGATCTGCTCCTTTTACAGCGTTCTGGGTTCCTTTGATTTCAAAAAAGAGCATATATTCAAGGCAAGTCTATTCAGAATACTTCTGATTCCGAATAGACGACTATTCCCTCTTCTGTAATAGAATATGGCTTGATATCACGGGAGTGCTTGGTCCCCCTCATCTTCACCACTTCAACAACGAGTTTAACCTTCTGTGTATCTTCTGGGCGAATATAGCGAAGAGATATAACTCCGTCGGCCACATACTCGACAAGACCGAACTTTGAGATGACCGGGTTATCCCTATCACACTCCGATGTGAAAAGGGCAGTGGCACCGTTTTCGCTGATAAGCTTACAAATGTTGAACAATTGAGATCTCCTCTCTGATTCCGTACTAAATAAAGCCTCAAGAAGAGTTATGGAATCTATTACAAACCTCTTTGCCTTAAAAGACCTTATAAGATCAGGCAGTTCGCTTCTTATCCGCTCGATTGATACACGAATATCTGATGCGCTGATGTCGAGGATTATGAGGTCGTCTCCCGCGTACTTGTCTAACTCAAAACCAGTATCTCTTGCCATTGCAAGCGTCTTATCTTCACCCTCTTCAAGGCTGATATAAACCCCCGGTTCTCCATTGACAAGACCATTATATACATACTGGATACTCATCGTCGATTTTCCCGTGCCGCAAGACCCAATAACAACATTTACTGACGATTCTGGAAAACCGCCGCCAATCATCTCATCAAGCCCTAAAATACCTGTCCTTATTCTTTGGATCATAAGATCAAATCCGGTCTCGTTGGAATGCCCAACATCTCCATATCACTTTTTAGTATGTGGTAGTCTTTACTATCGAATGCTTCCGAATCGATGAGAAGTAAAAGTCTTGATGAAGAACAAGCGATAGCATCGTTGAGTGAATTTATCAACTTCAAGACAGAGCTGAAACTGTTGTGAACTCCTAGGTATTCCAGCCCCTCCAGAAGAACAAATCCATCGTTTGCCTCCTTAATAAAGTGTTTTATAGTTGAATCTAGCTTTGTGAGATCTTCCGGGGATATACAATTCTCTTCAGGATTCTCGGCCTTTGTAAGCCATACAACAGGCGTCTTATCCAGACTATACTTAGCTTTGACCTTCTTTGGGCTCTGCCTTGTTATGCAAAGACCCTGTTTTCTGTGCTTGACATAATCTATGAAGATATCGAAGCCAGCAGAATAGTCATCGCTATCGATCATATAACATATCCCGTCATTTAAAAAGCACTTCAGATCGCCATCTATAAACTCTTCCTCCTCTTCCACAGGCTGAATGATGAGCCCCTTCAACTCCGATAAGTCCTTTAGCGTGATAATAAATCCTTTGTCCTCTCCACCCCCTCTTGAAACTGCAGTAGAGACGGTTACAGGTATCTTGGTGCCATCTACCT
>JAXHTN010000164.1:0-4645 GCA_034190145.1 Halobacteriota archaeon
CGTCCCATACAACTTAACTGTTTTTATAGGTATTTTTGGGAATCAGAAGAAGGTCTGAAGATTCATTTGATCAATTTTATCGTCACACTCAGGGGAGTCTTAATTTCAAGTGGGAGTAAATATTTGAGAGGGGTTGGAGGGGGTTGGTTTACTTATAGGTTTCTTAATATAAATATTTTAATAAGGCGTTCAAATAATTCCATGAGTGTGAATATTTCGAGATTTTGGATGTTTACATCTGCCAAACCCTTATCAGTCGTTACTAAAAAATCAATTTCCTTACAAAAGAGGAATTTGCAATTATTTTTTACTTTTCTTTAATATAGGATTTATATCACAAATTTCTGAGGAAAAATAAAGAGTGTTTGCAGCTAAAAGACTACTAACACCCCACAAATATTTGCTCTTTTAAGGCGTATACCCATCAGTAAGTGTCTTCATGAAGGCGACAATTGCCTCCTCTTCCTCAACCGACAAGCCCAGATCTCCAAGTTCCCCAGTATTAAGATTTTCAGGGATTTCAGGTTCTGGCCAGCAGTTCATCTTCAGGGCATTCTTCTCTGTGGTGAAGTTATCAGGGCAGGTATCCAATACGTCCCTTGTATTGTAGAAGTGCACAATACCTTCCAGGCTTTTGAAGTATCCGTTATGCCCATATGCTTTGGTGAATCCGTTTCCTGGTCGCTTGTCCACGTTACGCAGGGTCGGGACCTTATGTTTGCCCACATTCTCATCTGCAAGGTCTTCCCACTCCGGCCGTGTCTCCAGGAAACCACCAAGACCAGGATCTACCCAAGCAACTCCCTCAGGATTGATCGGTGTGCCATCATCTAGGTATACCGTATCCATATCGTAGAATGGATTTTCAGGATTTCTGGGAATACCAAGGTTGTCAAAGGTAAAATCCGTGAACAACGGAGGATTCCCATTCTCGGGTTGGCTTGGATGACACTTACTGCAATTGGCTTTACCATTGAACAGCTCAAGACCCCATGCTTCCTCCTCGGTCAGATCAACCATGTCTGCCAGGTAGGCATCATATTTGGAGGAAAACTGGTTGACTTCACTGGAATTCTCATACGCAGCTATCGCAAGTCCGATCCTATTATAATTCTTTTCGATATCTGCATCGTTCTCATAACTTATCGGTTCACCCCAGACAGCTTCCCACAACCAGGCATAATTTGACTCTTCTACCTGTTTCAAGACTGCTTTCTTGTCAGGATTATTCTGCTCCACCGGATTCAAGAATGGTCCCAGAGCTTGATCAGCGGCAGGATTACCAAGATTTTCGCCAGTTGCCCGACCATCCCAGAAATTACCTCCGACAAAAATACATTCAGTCTCGTCATAATGAAAAATCGGACTCGATGTGGCATAGGCGGAGCTCGGAGGTTTGCGGTTTCCGAAGCGCTGAGGAACTGCCCCCCTGTACACTGCACCATGCTTATTGATACCTGAAATGGGCCCAGTAAAACCAGTTTCTGAGGCGTGGCAGTCGGCGCAGGACATGCTGTCTGGCTCTGAAATTTTGTCAAAAAACAATTTTTTACCAAGCTTTTCCATAGAAGACAACTCATCTGCCGTTACCACTGTGACAGTAAGTAGCAGAATCACCATACAAATCCATAAAATCCTCACATTAAATTTTAAGTGCTTAATTTTGCTCATTTTTACTTTTCACCTCCTTTGATTTTGGGTATTTATACAGTCGCCCCTCCTCGGCGCTCTCATCTGAAGGGATGAGCGTGAAACTTGTTTGTTTTTATTGGCTGCAAAATCTTCCTGGTTTTAATCCAAGTCACTGTTCCCCGTATGTGCTATGTACCAAGCATACAACTGTTATGTAACAATATAATTTTCCCTTTCAAAGACAAATAGTTCAAAATAACATAAAAATCTTTCCATCAATGTGACACTTTTCCCACAATTCAAAATACTGATAAATTGCAGCCATTTTAAATTACACACAATCAGACAACACTCGTCCAAATTTCGAGAGGAATAATTTCTCCAAAAGTTTCGTCACCATCTGTGGATTTAGCGTATAAATGTATCTCCTGTGTCGTCCATGGATCTATATCTGCTGAATCTATCTTTGTGGTTTCATTGTCTAAGGTAACTTTGAATGTATAGGTATGATATTCCCTTGAAGTTGTCATAGTTTGTGGTTTTGGATACTCTTTCAGTTCACTTTGATTTAAGAAGTATAGTTCTTTAAATATAGACTCATTATCAGAATTAAAAATTTCAATATCAACTTCATGACTATTAAAATCCATATTATAAATGATAAAAAGTGGTCGAGCTTCTCCCACTATCCAATAACCCACTTGAATATTGTTAAAATAGAATCCCACTATTATTAACAAAACCAACGCTATTATAATTCCCATGATTCTATTTCTCTTCATTTCCACAATTCTCCAAATAATCGTATTATGTTAAGCCCCGGCCATTCCACATACCGAATAAATTCAGAGGCATCCACGGGGGCCGTGAGATGGGTATTTGGTTTATTTTTTAGATCTATCCCCAATATAAGCAGTAGACCCACAAAGGTAGATGCGGACTGGCTTGAGTGGGGCTGATACTTTTCACCTAATAAATTCAAGGTTTTTGATAAAATCATATTCGTTCTGATGAGATTTTAACACTTCTATAGCTTTGCTTCTATTTTGTTTTGGAATACATACATCTAGCCTTCCTTGAGAGGGATATTCTTGCAAGAATCCACCTCTCACTAGGTCTTCGATGGCATCCTTATATAAATTAATTTTATGACTAGGCCTGCCACTACACAAATCTTCTTTGGATATGTGTTTCTTACACCATCTGCTCTTGTAACAAATTTTCCAAATGATAAATAACTCATATTCAGAGAAGCCACAAGCCATTAGGGAATTATAATAAGGGAAAGATATTAAATGTTATGTACAGTTCATTAAACACCATGTTCAATAAGTTTAAATAGGAGGAGATATCCTATATATGTATAGGGTACTTATATATGTATGAGGTAGCTAGGGCGTCTAGTACAATAGCATACGATGGATTAGAAACGACAATGTAGATTTAAAAAATTTCTATTTAAGAGTGGAATTAATATGGCATTAGAAGATTTTCTTGGAGAAACATCCGAATTAAAAATCATTGATTTTCTAGCTGAAAATATGGACGTTAATTACAACCAAACAGAAATCAGCGAGTTTACAGGGCTTTCAAGAACCACAGTTAACAAAAAAATCCCTGAATTGATCTACAACAACATCTTGGAAATAAAAGAAGAATTAGGCCAATTAAAGACATATCAGCTAGTAGATAACGAAATAGTTAAAATGATAATTTCAGCTTCCCTATCACACAGCTTTAAACAAGCCGAAAATCCATGGGAGGAAGAAGAAGCAAAGGAAGCTCTACAAAAGGCGATAGGCCATCATTCAGTTAACGAACCGAATAGGTTCTATGTAGAACCTGTTTGTGATTATATCATAATACCATCAGGTGGTGAAAAAAAAGTTGAAATGAAACCTGCACGAAGGACAATTCCACCAGTTTCGGTATCAGCATAGGGGGATATTAATGAGCGAGAAATCAAACGAAGAACTTGAACAACAATTTTCAGTCATTAGGAGTCACTTATTCACAAAAATATATGCTACTAATGTCCAATTATCAAATACAGATGTTGATTTTCGTATAGAATTATTTAACGAAAAATTTCAAGTAGAAGATGGTTGGGCTTTTCACTCAGATGGTCTAGTGATATTATCAAGAGAAGCTGCTAAGAAATTATTGCTTATGTTAGATAAAGAGATAAAAGATTATGAAAAAGAAAAAGGAGAAATTAAAGTTAGTGATGAGCGAATGAAAATGTAGTATTTAGTATAATTTTATAATATTTTTTGAATATTCAATAAAAAAATTAGGTAAATCGATTAATCCAACCAGTTATCTCTGTATCCTGAAGTCACCATGCCCCGTACAAAAAAGGTACTAGGCTTTTTAATAACCTTTTAAAAAAAGTTAATCAAAACAAGGGGTGCAGCGCCCCTTTAGTCCAATCTCGAAGAGGTTGGACATGGGTGTATGAGGCGTGATTTACGCCTCATTTGCCAAGCGCAAAAGTGTAAGTATTCTCATAAAAAAACACAAGTTACCCTCTCCCAAAAATCTCCAAATACCCCTCGGGGATGAAGGGGGCAGAGCCTTTCCCTTGACAAAACCCTTCCTACAACCTGACCAGCAGATATACAGCAACAGAGACCAAGGAGATAATTATCAGTATAGGTGATGTGACAAAGTAGAAGCCATCGCCTTGATATGTGTAAATTATCAGGGGATGTATACTCGTTGGAATGAACCTGGATAATACCGGGACTAAAAATAATATTGCACCTACCACCATCAAGATAACACCAAATATGGTGAAGGGAGAACCATCTTCTAACATCAATTATTAAATACGTAGATTTCACAAAACTTATATCTTTTTATTAAAGAGGGAGTTAGAGGAGTCGGAACAATGGAAGCCATGGATAAATTCGCACCTTTGCTTAAGAGAAGTGAAGGTTTTGAAGCTTTAAAAAGGGATATAATAGATCAGGGGTACTGCACCAACTGTGGTGCATGTGCATCATTTTGC
>JAXHTN010000165.1:0-4589 GCA_034190145.1 Halobacteriota archaeon
GTGTAAAAAGATCAAATATTGAATATTGACAGATAACATCAGCTATTAGTGTAATCATAGGTTTTGCTTTTATACTCAACTTCAGAGGTAGGTGTCTGTGATTTCAACTTCCACTACAATTTAACGTTCTCTAGCCTTGGTAATATTCAAACACAAAAACTTTTATACTCAAATAATACTATGATTGTACTAATATTGGAGTGTAGATGGTTGAAAAAGAGAAGGTCACTCTCAAGATTCCAAGGGAATTGTATGAGAATCTAAAAGAGATGATTGAAGGCACAGGATTTTCCAGTGTAACCGAGTTTATTGTGTTTGTGATGAGAACGCTTGTATCGAGTGGTAGTTTAAAAGAAGATGATAAATTAACTGAAGATGAAGTTAAAGCCGTGAGAGATAGGCTTAGGAGACTTGGATATTTATGAGCAAAGGAGAAGAAGAACAGGTTAATAAAACAGTTTTATTGCGATCAGAAATATATAATACGATCGAAGAGAGGATAAAGGACTTAGATTTTACCTCTGTGGATGAGTATGTCGAATTTGTAATGACTGAGATCCTCAAAGACGACGATGACGAAGAAGTGACATTTACTCAAGAAGAAGAGGAAGAGGTCAAGAATCGACTCAAGGCCCTAGGTTACCTTGACTGAGTATTAGAGGTGGAGGCGAAGATGGATCATCTGGATGATTTGGAGAGCCAGAGCATCTATATTATCAGAGAAGCTTACAAGCAGTTTAAAGATATTGCAGTGCTCTGGAGTATCGGGAAGGACTCAACGACTCTAATGTGGCTTGTAAGAAAAGCATTCTATGGGAGAGTTCCATTCCCCGCGGTACATATCGATACGAGCTACAAGTTCAAGGAAATCTACGAATTCAGAGATAAATGGTCGAAAGAGTGGGGTTTTAACCTCATTGTTGGAAAGAACGAAGCGGCAATTGAAGCAGGAATGGCCCCTGATAAGGGGGATAAACTAGCGTGTTGTGGCCAATTAAAGACAGATGCTTTGAAACAGACGATTGCCGAACATAATTTTAACGCCCTGCTTCTCGGAATAAGAAGAGATGAACACGGCATTCGAGCAAAGGAACGTGTCTTTTCTCCGAGAAATAAACAGTTCCAGTGGGATTACAAGGACCAACCCCCTGAGCTATGGGACCAATTTAAAAACAGGCAAGAAGGGGAGCAGCACATAAGGGTTCACCCTCTACTGCACTGGACCGAACTTGATATTTGGAAGTACGTTCAGAGAGAAAAACTGCCTGTTGTCGATCTTTACTTTGCAGATGGCGGTAAGAGGTATAGAAGCATTGGGTGTGAGACATGCTGTAATCCCGTGGAATCATGTGCAGATACTATTGACAAGATCGTTGAGGAACTCAAGACAACAGATATCTCGGAGAGGAGCGGTAGAGCACAAGACAAAGAAAGGGCCTACATGATGCAGAAATTAAGGGCCCTTGGATATATGTGATTTTTATGGTGAATGTAAGTAGAAGTAGAAGTTTTGCAAAGACAATAACATGGAGGATAATTGCAACATTAACCACTATGATTTTGGTCTATTTTTTTACTGGAGAGCTTACCCTTGCAATTGTAGTAGGGTCATGGGAGCTCGTCGCCAAATTAATAATCTACTACCTTCACGAGCGAGCTTGGACGCATATTCGATGGGGTATTACCGAATAATCTTGACTTGGTGAATAAAATGACGGAAGAAACTTTAAAATTTGTGATTGTAGGGCATATAGACCATGGTAAAAGCACACTTATTGGAAGGCTTTTGTTCGATACCGGATCACTCAACGAAGAAAAGGTAAACGAGATAAAAGAGATCTGTGAAAGCCTTGGAAAAGAATTTGAGTTCGGTTATGTGATGGATCACTTGGAAGAGGAACGTATGCAGAACATAACTATTGATACTGCACAGACATTCTTCAGTACAGATAAGAGGGATTATGTCATCATTGACGCCCCTGGACATGTCGAATTCATTAAAAACATGATAACCGGCGCTTCACAGGCAGAAGCTGCGATACTGATAGTAGATGCGGAGGAAGGTGTCAAAGAACAGACTAAAAGGCATGCTTATATTCTGTCTATGCTCGGTCTGGATCAAGTGACAGTTGTTATAAACAAGATGGATCTTGTTGGGTACAGCAAAGACAGATTCGAGGAGGTAAAAGCAGATTTACTCAGTTTCCTCTCGGAGATAGAGATAAAACCATCGTATGTTATACCCATTTCGGCTAGGAAGGGGGATTTTGTCTATAATAGAACCGATCAGATGGGATGGTATGATGGTCCTACAGTCCTTGAGTCTCTTGATAGATTCAACACAAGAGAAGGTGCAGAAGATAAAGCCTTAAGATTCGTTGTGCAGGATGTCTACCACTTTGATAAGAGGATTGTAGTCGGGCGGGTGGAAAGCGGCATCTTGACGCAAGGCAATAAGATAAGGATATTCCCCTCCGGTGAAGAGACCACTGTTAAGAGTATCGAGGAGTATTTGAAAGAAAATGTGAAAGAAGCAGAGGCAAAAAGATGTACGGGTATTACGACTGAAGATAAACTCTTTGTCGATCGAGGGGATGTTATTATCAGTTGTGATGGGCAGAGCATTCCCAAAATTACAGATGAGGTGCACGCGAATCTATTCTGGATGGATAAAAACCCTCTTAAAAAAGGTGAAAGCATCTCATTTAGGTGTGCAACTCAAGAGGTTGCCTGTGAGGTGGAAAAGATCTTAAGAACGATCGACTCGTCTACACTTGAGATAATAAATGAGGATGCAGAAGAGATAAGAAACCGAGAAGTTGCAGATGTCATATTAAGGACTGCAAAGCAAGTTGTTGTTGAAAACTTTAATGATATACAGGAGCTTGGAAGATTTGTTCTGGGACGTGAAGACATCTGTGGCGGTGGAATAATAACGGAACTTTAAAATGATTGTAATATATGCTATTGATGCTTTGGAATATACGCTTGTTGAGGAGTTCGACTGCAAGAACTTGATGCAAAGTTCATATGGAAAGACAGACATATCTGAGTTTTCAGAACCGAGAACCATGGTTCTTTGGAGTTCTTTTATGACCGGAGAGAACAAAGAGGAATATATTCTTGCAAAAGGCGACAAAGAGATGTGGAATACAAGAATTGACTTGAAAGAGACATTCTTCTCTCTCTTTGATAACCCAAAGATACTCGACCTTCCCGGATTCAATTATGATAAAGAACAGCACGAAATGGAAAGGGCACTTCTCAAAGATTTTTTTGATGCCGAGGAAAAAGAAGATAAGGAGAGGATAAAGAAAGAGTATAACAACCTCTCTTTTGAGCACCATAGGAAGATTAAAGAGGAGTTCAAGGAAGCTTTAAATGAAGATTATGACTTTGTTCTCGGATATTTTAGCGTTGCAGACGTGATCGGCCATCTTAACTTCGGTAACAGGACTATTATGAAGATGATCTACACAGATCTGGATGAGATTGCTTCAGAGATAAAAGAAGACATGATTATACTCTCTGATCATGGGATGCAAAAGATCGGTGTATTTGGAGATCATTCCGAATATGGGTTCTGGAGCACTAATTTTAAGGATCTAGGAGGGCCAAAGATCACTGATTTTTACAAATTGATCGAAGGGATGATGAATGAGTAACGAGTAATGGGTAACACATTACGCATCAACGATCACGCTTTACACATCACGCTATACGGAATAACAATATGAAACTGAAAATACCAAGCATGAAAGAGCTGAGGGGGCATTTGAGAGATCCTTTGTATAAGAACTCGATATTTTTGATGCTGTCGTCAGTAACTGCTGCGGGCTCTGGATTTTTCTTCTGGATCATAGCTGCAAGGTTTTATTCCTCTGAAGCCGTAGGGCTCGCCTCGGGAATTATCTCTGCTATGGGTTTAATCTCTATACTGTCAAGCCTGGGTTTTGACATAGCCATGGTGAGGTTCTTACCGGAAAGAGAAGATAAATCCGAACTGATTAACACATGCCTCACAACATCATTTATAATATCTCTTATACTTGCTTTGATCTTTGTAGCAGGGATAAACATATGGTCCCCATCATTGAGTGTTATTAGGAGTGATGTAGTTCTTCTTATACTTTTTATAGTTTTTACAGCTACTGCATCTTTACCTGCTTTGCAAACTCAGGGGGTTTTTGCAGGATTTAGAAGAACTGAATATTCATTATTACAAACACTTGTAACGCTTGCAAGGTTGGGTATTATTCCCTTCCTGGTTGCTTTTGGGGTATTGGGCATTTATGCTCCTTTTGGATTAACTCCAATTCTTGCTTTTGTGGTTGGTATATTCTTAACATCAAAGATTTTTCCATATAAACCGATTCCGAGATTGAATAGAAAAATTTTCAAGGACATTTTTCATTTTTCTCTTGGGAATTATCTTTCGAAGATATTTGAGTACCTTCCCGTTTTTGTATTACCAATTATGGTAATAAATATATTAGGAGCGGAAATGAACGCGTATTTCTTCATAGCCTGGCAAATTTCAATGTTGTTACTCACAATTCCAAGATGGACTTCCATCTCCTTGCTTGCCG
>JAXHTN010000166.1:0-4554 GCA_034190145.1 Halobacteriota archaeon
TCTTCACTATCGCTTCCATCGACGACAATTATCTCAAAATCCACATTAGAAGAATTAAATATATTTTCTGTCACTTGATTTATACAATCCGCTTCGTTAAGTACCGGTATTATAATTGAAAGCTCACAATCTCTTTCTTTAAACTCCATCCATTTACATATTAGTCGGTTTCCGGTATAAAAGATCTCTAATTACTATACCCTTTCGAGTTTCCAGTCGAGTGCTTGCAAGCTCTTCAGAGCCTCATCTCAAGGTATGTGGATTCCTTGTCGGAATGGATCTCGAAATCTGGTAGTATCAGCTTACCGAATGTCATGAAGTCACGAAGCCCCCTCATTCTTACCCTGCGGGTCATAACATCCCTTGCCATGCCCCCCATTGAGAAGTCCGTTAGTTTGGGTTCGGCAACACCCATATTTATCTCAAGAGCAAGATCAGGGTTCTCACAATCACTCTCTAAAATGTCCATTCCAAGTTCGGGAGATTTCCTGAATTTCATGGTCATACTAGAGTCTTCTATCTTGAAAAGAACTGATTTGTCTCCCTTCTCTACCCAATCACTAAGTACCCTTCTGTATTCGGGGTCTTCCAGTTTCGGTGTGATCATCGAGTCCATGAGGCCCGAGAGAACAGGCATCATAACAGGCATCAAAACGGGCATCATTGCAGGCATAAGTTGCATTATCCCCGGTTCTTTCATAATGTCACCAAGTCCAACACTTCCCATGCTGTCACTACTTGTACTTGAAGTTGAACCACCCATAAGCATGGTGGGGAGAAGCCTCCCCATCAGCCCGGGCATAACCTTCTGCTGCAATGTATCAAGCGCGGTAGGCGAGGCCATAGCAAGAAGTGGTAAGAATAGCGGTAGCATCTTACCCATCCGTACCCCCCTCATCTGATCATTTTCAATCAGTCCTACAATGTCAATCTCGCCACTGGATATACCTGATGCCATGTCCATAAGCGAAGCCGGATCCATAAGAAGTCCCGGTAACTTCTCCTCACTTACAGCTTCTGTGGTTGACTGAGTTGCTTTTATGATTCCCGGGAGTCCTACAAGTTCAATTACCATTGGTGGTTCTTCCGTTTCTAAAAATTCTATGTAGAATCTACTCCCTTTGAGAACCTCAAGGTCGCCAGCCAGTTTCTTCTTCACTGTCGGATCGAGTAACTTTCTAAGTTCATCAGCAAAACCTTCAGCCATCCCTTCAATAAGCTCAGGCCTCATAAGTTTCGTTATCAATGGGGTGATGTCTATCTCCCCCTTCCTTGACTTCTCGATAAGCGTATCCATGATCTTGCTCATTGCAGAGGAAGATTGCGATTCTTGATCTTCAACCATCTTTTCACCTCCCATATATCTCCTTTAACAATCGCTTGATTATCTTACCATCCTCTCTTCTCGGAAGCTCAGGAAGAATGTCTGCTGATCTCGGTCTCTTGTAACTGCTTAGCCCCTCGGTCTTACAAAAATCAATTATATCATCGCTTTTGGTCATTCTGCCTTCTTTCAGCTGGACGCATGCATGCACACGTTCACCCCACTCCTCGTCGGGGATACCTATCACGGCTACGTCTACGACATCCGGGTGCTTGAGAATCGTCCTTTCGATATCATCAGGGTATATGTTAACGCCGCCGGAGATTATCATATCCTTCTTTCTCCCTTTTATGTATACATACCCCTGTGGGTCCATTGTGGCAAACTCACCTTCGTCAAAGTACCACATGTCACCGATCTTCCTTGCCTTATCAGACATCCTATCGGTGGTTCCCGAATAGGTGGTGAACATTCCAAGACCAACTCCCCACAACTCTCCTATCTCTCCCGGTTTCACCTTCTTTCCCCACTCATCGAGTATCAAGATATTCCCTGTCGATCTTCCGCAGGATTCATACCTCAACTCGTCCTCTAAGTAGTCATCGGGTCCCAAAAATACACCAGTAATATTGTCTGAAGATAGGTACCACTCATGGTAAACTGGCTTACCGAACCACTCATTGATCTCCCTTTTGGTCTTCGGTGGGCAGTATGCAGCCCCACAGATCAGAGAGTCAAGTGAACTGAGATCGTATTTATTCTTCACCTCTTCCGAGAGTGCAAGCAACCTGTGAAGCAGTATCGGCGGGGTGTAAGCATAGGCAACCTTCTCCTCTTCTATAAGTCTTAAGAACTCTTCTCCGTCAAATTTTCTCATCATCACAGTCTTCCCACCACCAAAGATAGAGAAGCCCCATTGAATAATGGCTCCAGGGTGGTACGCAGGGGCACTCAAGAGTAGAACATTCTCGTGTTTGTGGTATTCAAGTTCCCTGAAACCGGGTAGCATTGACATTATTGAAGGAAGACCATCCATCAAACTCTCAGGCACTGCAGGATTCTCTTCTCTCATGTCATCAAGTGAAACTGCCTCCGGGCGAAGTATTGCATCTACCATCTTGTAGTAGTTGTTTCCTTTAGGAACTCCCGTGGTTCCTGCTGTAAACATCTGGATGCCTATTCTACTGACTGTGTTTGCAGGAACCGTCTTCGGGTAGCTTTTGATCATCTCTTCATAAAGTATTGCCCCTTCGGATTCGTCATCGCCTACTACAATGATATTTCTTATCTCGAGTTCGCTTTCTATCTCTCTGAAGTTTCTTAAAAATTCCTGGTCAATTATAATATCAGTGGTATTCTGCCCCTCAAGTATCTTCTTCAACTCTTCGCCTTTCGAGTGCCAGTTCACAAAAGGTACAACACATCCGAGCATGCTAGCGCCAAATAGTGATTCAATGATCTCGTTTCCGTTGTAGAGCAGTATAGATACAACATCGTTATTTCTTACTCCATTATCATAAAGTGCGTTTGATAGCTGATAGACACGTTCTTTGATCTCTTTCCATGTGAATCTCTTTCCACTAGGATGGCAGATGATGGCCTCGTCGTCCTCATCTGCCATACAGGTCAAAATGAATGAGTTTATGTCCATATTTATCATGTTTATAATTGTACTATAACTATTTAACATTAACTTTTTATCCAAGTTGCTATTTTTTGAAAATAAGACGCGTTTTAAAATTCCAGGTTTATTGTTCCTTTAAATTCTATGTTACCCTATCTCGTTTTTTAGAAAATATCTCCTAATGAGTTTGACATAATGGTAAAGTATTTATATTGTATAGGTAAAAGTGCTAGAATAACTTGTACAAAAACTGATAATTTATTACTGATTAATTGTAGAATTATTGTGTGGAGGTCTATTATGACTGCTAAAATAGATGAACTCGATCAAAAAATACTCGAAACCATGATGGGGGGATATGGTGTAGGTGCTAAGATGACTGAACTTGCATCCGGATTGTCGGAATCTAGAAGCACAATTAATCTTAGGGTCTCCAAACTACAAGAGAAAGGTGTCATCTCGGGATATAAGCCCGATATTGATTGGAGTAAGCTGGGCTACGATTTACTAGCATATGTTGGCACGGTATGTCCCGATGAGTTTGTTGGGGATCTTGTGAATGTTCTCAAGGATGAAGATACTGTTTATGAGGTGTGGGAGGTCATGACAGGAACCTTCGACATACTGATGAAATGCAGGTTCAAGGATTACTCGGAGATTTCGAAGCTTCATGATCTAATAATGAGTGTGAGTGGGATACGAGAGGTAGATATCTGGTTGCTTGGTCCTTGTCGTAAATGCAAATGATTTCAAGTCATCTCTTTTTCTTTTAAAAATTCTCTGAGGACTACTGTTGCATAACTGCCTTTTGGTAGACTAAATATCAGATCTACCTTAAATTTTCCAGCATTTATCTCGTCTGATTCTATTCTATATTTTATATCCGTGAATAGACTTATTTCACGTCTCAGGCCCTTTGAGCTGAAATCAGGGGCCGCATCAATTCTAAAGTTTTCAGGCTCAATACTCAATTCTTCAAGCACATCTCGTTCAATATCTCCCATCGCCCCATCAATAATCTCTGTCTGATAACCTATAATAGGGGCAGTCACAAACGCCCTTTTTCTTCTGATAAGGTTATTTATCCCATCCAGATTATCTGAGGTCACTTTTTGTGTTCTGCGCACGTCAGGAAAGCCCATATCATTTCTGAAACAGACAACATCTCCTACTAATGCTTCATTGATTGGAAAGCCCCTTCTTATCCTTGAACTGAGGATCTTGTTGAAAATTACTGATTGGAGTGCATGAATGAACATACTCCTAAGATTTTTTGGTAGAACTCCAAAAGAACCTATAAAATCTCCGGGATTTGCAATCAGATAATTAAGCATGGCACGCTCATATCTCAAAAAAAGAGGCATCTTCTTAAGCCCCTCCTTAAGCTCACCCGTCTCCCAGATATACTCTCTTGCACTCCTTGCTTCTTGCGATTCACCTGGGAACGGCTTTGCGATATATATCATCGCTGCCTTCTCGAAGTCGCCTCTTACTATCGCATCTCCAACAAGATGTGTCACCGGTCTATTTGTGCCAAACCTCTGGGACCCAAAGAAGTTACCTATCGACTTATCATTTATCGCATCACAGGTCTGAAGCATACGTT
>JAXHTN010000167.1:0-4542 GCA_034190145.1 Halobacteriota archaeon
TGATAGAAGATTCTTCCTGAGAAGATCAAGGGGATTTGTACCGGACAAGATCAGTATAAACCATGATAAAACAGTGATCGGAGTAGGTGCCGAAGAGAATGTCAACTCGGCAATCTCGATAGGTGGCAACGTATACATCACCCAGTATATAGGAAACACGAAGTACTACCCAACAACAGAGTTTCTAAGATCTGCAACTGAGCATCTACTGGGTCTACTGGGTGCTCAGAAGGTGGAGGGCATTGGAGCTGATCTTCATCCGAGATACCTAACAAAGCGTTACGGAAGAAAACTTGCAGAGAGGTTTGGTGTAGAAATTATCGAAGTGCAGCATCACTTTGCACATGCAGCATCTCTGATGGTCGATAATCAGGTGGAAGAAGATATTATTGCTCTCACTCTCGATGGTGCCGGTTACGGAACTGACGGGAGCATCTGGGGTGGAGAGATACTCTTATCCTCATTTGAGGACTTCAAACGGATCGGCCATCTAGAGAAGATCCCTCTCATCGGAGGTGATGCCGCAACAAAAGATCCGAGAAGACTCGTCTTTGCAATATTTGAGAGACTGGGAAGAGAGACAGATCTATTTGAGGAAGGTGAGGCGGAGATTCTCAGGAACCTTATGAAGAGAAGCCCTCTCACAAGCAGCACAGGCCGGGTCCTCGATGCCCTCTCCTGTTATCTTGGTATCGGGATAAAGAGGAGCTACGACGGTGAACCCGCGATGAGGCTCGAGAAATATCTTGATGCAGGAGAATTGAGATATGATTTTGAGACTGATATTGAATCGGGGAATGTGAGAACACTTCCGCTATTTGAGCAGTTGATAGAGCATCCATTCGAAAGTGAGAAGGAAAAGGCCGATCTTGCATACTCTTTTATCTACAAACTCCTTGAGGAGATGACAAATATCGCCATCCAAACCGCCGGAGATAATGGCATCGGATACATAGGAATCACAGGCGGTGTTTCATACAACATACCGATGGTGAAGATGGTCGATAATTTCGTAAAAGAGGCAGGACTAAAGTTTCTAACCCATAATCAGGTGCCAAACGGAGATGGTGGCATATCCACAGGACAGAACGCAATAGCAGGTCATAGACTCAAATAACGAGGGACTTTACCTTTTTTTGGTTCCGGCTGCTCTGTTCAGTCTGTCCATTATCGCCCTGCCAAGACCTACTTCAGGGAGTGCCCTGACATAAATCACATCGAGGCCGGCACTGTCCAACCTATGAAGTGACGAGAATAGGTTTGCAGCAGCCTCACAAAGATTTCCAATGCTTGAGAGAACCTCCACCTGCTGGTACTGGGACAGGTCTTCTTCAGGCGATGTGAAGGCGAGCAGTCCCGCCTTTTCACTTGAGACCGGTTTAAATGAGTCTTCTTCAAGTATCCTGACTGGAGTTCTAGGGGCGTAGTGACTGGGAAGTTGTCCTGGAGAATGTTGCTTTTCAGATTCGATTATTTGAGTTTTCACGTCTCCCACCATGCTCTCTATCTCTTCAAGACTGAGTCCGCCCGGTCTTAAGAGTGTGACCTCATCTCCCGAAAGATCAAGCACAGTCGACTCAACCCCGACAGGACAGCTACCACCATCAAGTATCAGATCAACCTCACTACCTATCTGATCGATCACATGCTCTGCTGTGGTTGGACTTATGTAACCGAATGGGTTTGCACTTGGGGCAGCAATTGGCCCTCCTGTTGCTTTTATAAGCTCCCTTGCCACAGGGTGAGAAGGCATTCTCACAGCCACCGTATCAAGCCCTGAAGTGACAATACCAGGAATAATCTCTGATTTTGGCAGAACCATCGTCAATGGACCTGGCCAGAATGCCTCTGCAAGTATTTCTGCCCTCCTATTAAAGGATGATGAGATCTCATCAATTGCAGCGATGGAATCTATATGGACTATCACGGGATCAAAGCTAGGCCTCTTTTTGATCTCAAATATCCTTGCAACTGCTATCGGATCAAGCGCATCTGCACCGAGGCCGTATACCGTCTCGGTTGGAAATGCAACTACACCACCATTCTTTACAATATCTGCTGCTAAGAAGATATCCTCAATTCTCGGGTCCTTTGAATCAACCTTTATTAACTTCATAACAACCATCAAGAGGTTATGTCATCAAGCATACCCTCAATCCTCGCCTCCTTGATCTCTCTTGCTATCCTTCTTCCCATGCTCATCGGTTCCCCCCACATTATGTACGAGTATTGGGAATAGGGGACATAACAGTTAGTTCCTGCAACTATCCTTCCTGAAAACTCGAATGAGTACATATTCATATCACGATCGACACATAATTCCAGGCAGAAGGGACCTGATATTCCCGGATGGACAAACTTCTTTGTAGCGGATACGAATCCTTCTCCGAGATCGTACATCTTGATGGCAAGTGATTCTCTCGGAACAATTGGGAAGTTACCCACAACCGTAAATGTCGGATCTTGGTCGATCTTTATTGCAGAATCTACATCAGATTCATACCTCCTATCGACGCAGAAGAACTCTAGCCTCTCTCTTACCACGGAATAGAAGAAGGAGGGATACATCGTTGCCCCAATGATAAGTTCTTGAATAAGATCATCTTTACCCCTTGATTTCCTGTGGAACTCATCGAAATCTCTTGCGATATAGTAACCTCTTCCGCCTTCAGCGCCATGAAATTTTACAATTACCGGACGGTCGATATCTTCTGGTCTCTCAAATTCCTTCGGGACTTTTATCCCTGATTCGATCAAAAGCTTTGATTTGAGGTTTCTATCGGATTCCCATTTTAATATTTCCTTGTTTCCGAATGTAGGAACATGAAACTCGTTGAGATATCTATCCACCCCCAGATAGGCAACAAATGATCCGTGGGGAACAACAATCGTATCTTCCAGATCACTCTGAATATCAAAGATACCAGTGAATGTCTCAACCTCTATGATCTTATCAGCCACTCCGAAGCTCTTGTAAAAGTTAGTTGTTCCCTTTTTACATATCGCAAGTGTCTTGAAACCTTCATCCTTGGCTCCCTTCAGTATGTTCAGTGCAGAATGGCTTGCAAGACAAGCTATAGTATCTTTTCCTGTCAATCTTTCCTCCTCTTAACCAACCATTACTCTTACTCTTCTTGGGTTATTTAAAATTGCATTTTATATTTTAAGCGTCTCTTAGATTACCCAGTGTGGATAGTATCAACTCTGATAGTGCAGGATGAATGTGCATACCTCTTGCGATGGGGTGCATCGACCCGCCTGTTGCCATTGCATCGATCACCTCCTGGATGAGGATCGGTGCATAAGGACCGATTATGTGAAAACCAAGGATCTGCATGCTATTCTTATCTACTATTGCTTTGGCAAAAGACTCGTCTTCGAGCATCGCTTGACCTTTTGCAACATCAGAATAATCTGCCTCGCCGATCAATAACATATGCTCTCTTTTTGCCTCCTCCTCTGTCTTTCCGACAGATGCTATCTGCGGATGAGAGAAGACAGCATTTGGTATGGCATCATACTGCATCTTCACCTTCTCTTCACCGGTTGCATTATGCCATGCTACGTTCGCTTCCCTATTTGCCGCGTGTCTGAACATATGTTTTCCAATAACGTCTCCAAATGCCCAAATATTCTCTTTTTCGGTCTCGAGATAATCGTTGACTGGGATAAATCCTCGATCGTCCATCTTTAAACCGGTCTTTTCCAGATCAAGCAGGTCAGCATTTGATCTTCTACCCGCTGCAATCATGATCTTATCGGTTGTAAATTCTGTCTCCTTACCACTGGAGATATCTCTTGCAACAACCACATATTCATCCTTTTTCTCCTTTACCTCAACTGCTTCTGTATTCAAAAAGATCTTCATTCGTTTTTCCATCACCTTCTTCAGAAGCTCTGATATCTCCGGTTCTGAATTTGGAACAAGTCTACCTGCCCTTTGTAAAATTGTAACATCAGTACCCATTGCGGAGAAGAAGTGGCTGTACTCTGCTGCTATGTATCCGCCACCGATAATTATCATCCTATCCGGTCTCTCTTCGAGTAGTAAAACCTCCTCATTTGTCAGGTAGTCTACTTGATCGATACCTTTTATCGGTGGAATCAGAGGTCTTGCACCGGAGGCGATGAATATCTTTTCCCCCTTTATCTTCTCGGAATTTACCTCCATCGTATAATCAGAGATGAAACGACCGGTCCCCTCGTAGTAACCGAGATCATCTGCATACTCTATCCCTGCCCTCATGTGGCTATTTCCTTCGGAGACGTTCCTTCTCATCCTCTCCATTATCGCCTTAAAATCAATATCTTTGATCTCGGCTTTGATACCGAGCTTCTCTGCTTCCTGTATCTCGACGATCCTGTCTGCCGGGTATATCAGCATCTTTGAGGGTATACATCCGAGATTGAGGCACGTACCACCAAGTGGTCCTTTATCGACAAGGGCTACGTCCATGCCATGAGACATTGCACCATCTACGACACTCATTGCAGACCCTGATCCGATCACGATTACGTCATACTCCTTCATAGTATCACACG
>JAXHTN010000168.1:0-4542 GCA_034190145.1 Halobacteriota archaeon
GATACAACAAGAATTGATGGCATTATCGCATCACCTAGCCCCATATAATACGCATCGTTTTCACCGAGTTCCGTGTTATTTAAAAATGAGAATCCTCTGCGCCTGGGAATAACAAAAAGTATCGGCATCTTCATATCCATAACGCTCTCTGCAAGGGTTATCATATGCTTGGTCTTGTAGACCGAGATTGCATCATAAACCGCAAGAACAACCAAGAGAACCATCACAGGTATGACAGAAAGAGATATCCCAAATATTGATGCAACACCTGCACCTATTATTACGCCAATTGTGTCGATGACATACCACTCGGGAAACTTATACATGAAAATAGTGAGCACAGCCGCGATAGATACTGATATAAGTGAATTTGAGAGTAACGCAACAAAGACATAGTACATCGTTGACCCAACAGCAAGAAGGATGAATAGATGGATGAACCAATCCTGATTCATCTTTATGATGATCAATATAAAGAGCGTAAATGCCAGGATTAGACCAACATAAATCAAAGGATTGACTATGGAATCAGGTTCCGTAAAGGCCTGAAATCCACCTTCCTCAAATGGTTCCGCCATTAAAATTGCAATCAACTGAATTACTAATATGAAAAACGCCATACCGACAAGTGGAAAAACACCTAAACTGTCATCTTCCGAACCCAAGATCTCACCTTCTCCTATTGTATTAAATAAAAGGCATATATAATTATCCTATTTTGCATGAATATTATATAAGATATTACTTCAAAAAATGGTAAAACAGACCATGCCATGTGTAGAAATTAAGTAGATTGCTACCTCTCAATCGTCTCTAATGCCATCTCAACTGCCTCTTTTGAAGAAGTTGCGACTGCAGGCCTCATCTCAAACCCTTTGACGATTTTAGTATCAGAGAGGAGGTCTGCCCAACCTCCGGTTCCCTTGATTATAATTGTTGGTTTTCCGATGCAGAGTGAATATGAAATCTCGTTGAGTGTGCCCCACCTCCCTGAAATTCCAATAACCGCATCAGCAGAATTGATCAGTAGATAATTCCTTGCCATATCCATTCCTGTGGTGATCGCGATATCGATAAACTCGTTTGCTGCACTCTTGTCGTCAGGAAGTATACCGATCGTAAGTCCGTTGTTGCTCTTTGCACCTCTTGAAGATGCTTCCATGATACCGCCCCTGCCGCCGCAGAGTAATACTGCCGAGTGCTCTGCTATGTGGTAACCCACTTCTTCAGCGACTTTCAGAGCATATTCCGAGAGATTCGCATCGCATCCGTCACTTCCCGATACTGCTATCTGTTTTTTCATTCGAATTCACCTTTGATAGTTGTACGTCCAGCCCTTTTAATAGATAGAACAAGCCAAAACCACTGATTACGACTGCACATTGGACGAAGAATGTGAAAAATCTATCCATGAATATACCTTTCTCGTCGATCAGTCCGAAGATCAAATCATTCTTGGTCAGAATGAATGTAGATATCAACCAAGACGCAAGTAGCATTCTGTGATCAGCATTTACCTTATCTGTAAAGAATGTATATAGACCGGGTATCAAAAATAAAATTATTGCAATTCCCATCCTGCCGAAGATCTCAAGACCAACAATTGTCCCCTCACGATACTGTATCTGAGCTATACCAAATATGTTGAGTGTGCCCATCGAGTAGACCTGCCACGCACCATAAGTAAGACATGCAGCGATGAGTGGTAGAAATCCCATAAGAAACTTCTCCTTATTTCTGATCCGCATAAGAGAATAGATGAACAAGGTCAATGCAAGAGCAAGTAACGTCATCTGATGAGTAAGAGCAGTAACCATCGCGGTAAGTATTGCAAGTGATCTGTAATCACGGATGATGAAATAGAGTGTCAGGGGGAGCATAAATAGTCCGAGCAATTCAGGAAGTGCTCTTGAAGTAAATATTGTGAGTTCTGGAGATAAGATCGATAACAAAGCTGCAGATAAACCCACATATTGATTACCCATTCTATATCCGATAGAATAGATAACAAGAGTGATGAGTACTGCAATTACAATAGTTGTGATTCCCGATAGAACCATCGGATCAACACCTGAGGAAATGGAGAGTGAGGTTATGAGAAGTCTATAAGCAGGAACGTAAAAATGCTCGAACCCACCGCCGTAAGACAGTTCGTAATTTGGATAAAACGAGGTCTCAATAGTCTCCCTGATAATACCGACATGATACATCGTGTTACCGAATGTCGGAATAATAAATCCGGTAAGCGTCTTTGTCCTATACAGAACCGTTATCGCTATGATTACAAGCAAGTGAATATGCCTATCGTTAATGAGATCAGACAACTTTTTATCCCGGCCTTGCATCAGATCACCTCGTATATCACGACATCGGAGTTTTCGTAAACAAGTTTGAAGTACTCTTCGTCTTCAAACTTATTGCGCTCTATATCTACCCAACCATACCCGGTATGAACCTGCCTCTCTGTTGGTACAGAAACGTATGTGCAGTTATGCTCTTTACAGATAGCATGTGCATCCTTTGAAGATGGGGTTATAAAGACACTCTGGGCATCATTCATATTCTTTGTTGGGTCTGGGGCGTTTGCCCAATCACCCCCTACAAGAGGGGCTCTTGTTGTCATTCCCATTATAACCTCACCACCAAATATTCCCGCAACAAATTTTGCATCATCCGGTGTGTTTTTCGAGATCCATTCCGTGGCTTGCAGTTCCCCTTCAGTTACAACCGGTTCAAGCCAGGGATCGACATGAAGTTTTACCTGGTACATCCCGGCTGAGGTAAGTGATGAAAGGATCAAAAGAGCAAGAATTACTCTGATTATATTTTTCATAGGCACCTGATATATGGGGATCAAATGGTATAAATAGTTGAGTAAACAACTGCATCACATGAAAGTCAAACCCGAGTGCCTAACATGTCTATTTGAGAGGGCGACATATATGTGTGACTTGGTTGTAGAGGATGAGAAGGTGAAGTTTGAAGCCTTAAAAGAGCTTCTTGATTATGCTTCCAAAAATTTTTCAAGAGACAGTGTTCCTGCAATCATCGGTACGAAAAGAGAGAATATAATAAAGAAGTATAGCGGAAGCGACGACCCGTATGAGGAGCTTAAGAAGAAGAGTAATGAAGTGGCAGAAGAACTCTTGCCTATTGCTGAAAATTTTTACAACAACTCCTCTGACAAATTAGAAGCTTTGATCAGGATTATGGCAACAGCCAATTCGATGGAGTACGGTGTGAGGGGGCATTCATTTGATCATGAGACATTCGGGCAAGTATTTGAAGAGACGCTGAGGGAGCGGCTGGTTGGAGATATAGATAAGATCAGATCACGTATCGATGGACAGAATAAAATACTCTATATTCTTGACAACTGTGGGGAGGATATATTTGATATCTTTGCAATCGATAGACTAGTTGAGATGGGAAAAGAGGTGGTGACAGCCCCCAAGACGGAACCTATAATAAATGATGCCACAGTAAAAGATCTAATAGAAGCCGGATTTAAACATAAAGTGGTGCCAAGCGGTCCTTGCATCGGCGTGAACCCTGAAATGTCTACGGAAGAATTTTTAGATCTTTTTTGGAACCCTGAATACCTGATTCTTGCAAAAGGGATGGGGAATTACGAGACGATTTCGGAGTTTGAAGGTGAGCTCAAGGGACGGTTAATTTATATTCTGAGAGCCAAGTGTAACTCCGTTGCTTCCAACCTAGAAGTAAATAGAGGAGAACTTGTTGCAAGACTTGTTTAAAGGGAGAAGGGCGAATATTGGCACCCTTTAGTGAGATACTAAGTGGTAGTTCATTAAGAGAAACGATATATACAGGTAGCAGGTATTATACCTCTGGGCGTGTGGCCTAGAGGATACGGCGGCAGCCTCCTAAGCTGCAAATCGCGGGTTCGAATCCCGTCACGTCCGTCTTCATCTTGACTTTTGTTTGAACTTCCTGGAAAAAAGACATGTGCAAAGTATCACAGCTAGAAAGCGATATTGGATTGGGCATTTATTCGACCCCGACAAGAGGTATAGATGGTACAATCCGCCAGATAACAGAAGATTTCAAGGTTAGCGAGATCACAAATAGAGAAGAAGGAGAGACAGGTAGATATCTGATACTTGAACTTGTTAAGGATGGCTGGGACAGCCATCACCTGATAAGAGATATTTCAAGGATACTTAGGATAAGCCAGAAGAGAATTGGCCTTGCAGGTACCAAAGACAAGCGGGCAATCACCAGACAGAAGATCGGCATCAGTGACATAAGTGCGGAAGAGATAGAGAGGATTAATCTGAAAGGCGTGGAACTTGACGTGATCGGCCGATCAAATAAACCGATTGTTTTGGGAGACCTATACGGAAATGAGTTTCAGATAACAATAAGGGATATTGATCTTGAGTTTTCAGAATTAAAAGAACGTATGCTTCAGACCTGTGATGCGATAAATGATAAGTCGATAGGTAACTTCTTTGGGTCCCAGAGGTTTGGCACAAATAGACCGGTGACACATCTTGTTGGAGATGCGATAGTAAGAGG
>JAXHTN010000169.1:0-4462 GCA_034190145.1 Halobacteriota archaeon
GAAAAGTCCGAGACACCTTCCATCTGAGAGAGCTTGTTGATTGTAGGCCTGAAGTTTCTGAAGTTTTCGGATATCATCTTAGTAATATCTCCACCTGTGAACATCCCACCAAGATCTGCAAGAAATCCTTTACTGCCCTCCTTTTTTGTCGAAGTCGTGATAGGTTCGGCTACTTCCCTAATGGTGCTCATAAGCTCCTTTCTGTCATCGTCATTCATACCGGTAAACTTTGGCCCTAAATTCTCGTCGCCCCTCCCCATCACGTATGCACCAGTGCTTATAAGTCCGCCCCAGTCCCTTCTTACAGCACTTTTGAGCATCCTAGTAATCGTCACTCTTGCGATTTCTCCTGCTTTTGAGGGTGAACCGGAGTAGAAGAACATACCAAAATCGACCATAGCATAGCTGTCATCATACTGGAAGAGGAAGTTTCCATGATGAACATCCATAGTTGCAAGCCCATGGCGTGCCATTATATAGAACCAAGCACGGTGCAATCTCTTGATGTTGGCGGACATATCATAACCGATTGATCTTAAAAATTTCACAGTCGCATACGCCCGTTTCGGTTTTCCAATATCGAGATCGACAAGTTTGAAGTAGAACCAGATCCGCTCCATACAGAGGACCTCTTTTGTCGTGTACTCCCAGTAAACTCTGGGTACATACAATTGAGATGAGAGACCCCAGTAGTCAAGAGAGTTTCTGTACATCTGCTGAAATGAAGCCTCGAGCAGGAAATCAAGCTCTTCAATTATCGTTCCATTCTCAAAATCGTTGATTATTTCGACAGGGTATATTCCCTCAAGTGCATTTATTAACCCCCTCAGAGGTTTCAGTAAGAATTCAAGTGTCCAAGCAATCGGACGGATGATCAGAATATCCTTTCTGATCCTTTCACTGAGGTCGGGCCTCTGAACTTTAAGAACGCCTTCTTTCCCATTCTTGAGAAGAACGAAGTGGACTTGTGCAAGAGAGGCCGCCCCGATTGGTTCCGGACTGATGTAATCAAATACATCGTCAGCAGGCATCCCCAGCCCATTCTCAATAGTCCTCTTCACCGTATCGAGATCTTCAGGAGGTAGATAATCACACAGTTTTGAGAACTCACTGACCCAGCTCCAAGGTAGCATAAACATCATGGATATGATCTGACCGAGTTTTATGAATGTGGAACCAAGATCCTGAAAAGCCATTCTGAGCCTTCTTGCAAACATCGGCCTCTCGACGCCATCATAAACTCCGATGAGTAACCTTCCTTTCGATAAGAACCGTATCGGGTAGATCACCCAGTCCCAAACCCAGAGGACGACAGATCTCGTGAGCATGTATATGATCTGAATCACTCTCAGTGCATCCCTTATTGATAGATTTGATAGGCTCTGGATAGTCTCAAGACCACCTTCAAACCTCTCTCTTCTCGTCTTTTTCCCCCTTGAGATGAGATCTGTATTTCGTTTATTATCTCGTTCACGCTTCTCCCTAAGCTTGCCAAGAATCGTACCACGTACATCATCCATCGATCTGACAGATCCATCCGTCATCTAGCAACCTCTCGATTTAAGTTGATCATCAATATCAGGCATTATACCCTTTAAAATACTCTCTACCATATCTGTTCTATCCCATACCGGGCCCACCATCGAAAAGAGATCCCTGATCCAGGTAACAGGTTCCTCAGGTGAAGCATTCACCATCTTCAATCTTTCTTCATATATCGCATCAGATAGTAGATCAACACTCGCTGAATCACTGATTATCTTCTTCATAACATCAGGATCTCCGGAAAAACCAGGTATACCAACAATTTCTTCTGCAGTCGAGACCTTAACTTCAAGGACATTCGGTGCTTCTACAACCTCGACCAACCAAGGATTGAGTCCATCTGCAATGAGACTGAGCTTCTTACCCTTTAGCAAGGGCAGCTTTGACTCAAAGAGGTGTTTCACCCTTGGATTTTCTATCAATTCTTTAAGGATTGATTGGGTCAAGTTGTTTACGAACTCGACCACATCAGACTCTGAAACTTCCCCACGCTTCATCTTTTCGTATAGGGCTTCTACCCTGCCAGCCAGCACTTCGTCGACCATGCCAAGTTTAGGAAATAATGGAATTAACATGATATCAAACATCAAAAAATTAATTATAATCGACCACTTTCTAGGTGAATGTCGTTATACAGTAAGATATAACTATTGATTTGAAACGATTGAATGTTCTATAAAATTCCTTAGATTTGTTTTATTCCTCGATAGGGAAGTGAAAAGATGCAAAAAATTAAAAAAAACCCTAAAATGCCGCATCTATTCAGGATAGACCTGAGAGGAAGAAGTGGTATTGCAACTGAGAATCTTGTAGCAGGTAATAGCATATATGGCGAGATTATAATAAACGAGTGCGATACCGAATACAGGATGTGGGACCCGAGGCGTAGTAAACTAGCTGCACTCATCAATAAAGGGTACACACCGGAAATAGGGGAGGATTCAATCATTCTTTACCTTGGTGCGGCTTCAGGCACAACGGTAAGCCACTTATCCGATATTGTTACAAGTGGGATAATATTTGCAGTAGAGTTCTCGCAAAGACCTATGACCAAACTGATAAGAGTGTGCGAACCTCGGAGAAATCTCATCCCAATCTTTTCAGACGCACATCACCCTGAGGAATACAGCCCCATGGTCCCTGAAGTTGATATAATTTATCAGGATATTGCGCAGAGAGACCAAATAGAGATAGCACTTTTGAATGCAAAGTTTTACCTGAAAATGGGGGGCACACTCATATTAATGCTCAAGACGAGAAGTATTGACTCAACTGCAAAACCGACAGACCTGGCAAAGCAGGAGATTGAAAAACTTAAGGGCAACTTTTCAGTAATAAAAACGATTGATCTGAGACCATTTCACAAGGACCACCAAGCGATAATTGCGAAGTACGACAAAATAGGGAGCTGATATGAGTCGAGAAGCCCCGATTCGAGTTATCCAGTGTGCTGAGGCGATAGTCGAGGTTCACGAGCACTTTGTGAAGAAGCAAAGAATCTCAAAGGGATACAGGGTAAAGGAGCTTGATGATCAGATACGCAACCAAAGGACCAAGATGGAGGCAAAGACGATCACTGAGGCAAGGAAGGGAGGTGTTCCCACCCCAATCATTTACGATATATCCGGTTTCGAGATCACAATGGAGCGAATAGAGGGCGAGGACCTCAAAGTAGTACTTAATGAAAAGATCTGCAAGAGTGCTGGTGAGATGATAGCAAAGCTCCATAACTGCGGGATTGTGCACTGTGATCTCACGACCTCGAACATGATATATTCGGGTGATAAAATTTATCTCATCGATTTCGGGTTGTCATACTTTGATCAGAGCCTTGAGGCAAGGGGTGTTGATATTCACCTCTTCTTTCAGACACTTAAGAGCACTCATGACAAACCTGACGAGTTGAGAGAAGCGTTTGAAGCCGGATACAGATCGATGTTTTCAAAGGCAGATGAGGTCCTAGGAAGAGTGCAAGAGATCGAGAAGAGAGGGAGATATCTTTGAGTGAAGAAGAAAAAGTCGTCTACTTCGTGACCGGAAACATTGGAAAGGTACGGGAAGTGAGGAAGATGGCAGGTCGTGATATCAAGATTGAGCAGATAGACTACGACTATCCTGAGATACAGGTGGACGATCTTGAGGAAGTTGCATCTTACGGTGCAAAGCACTCTTCGGAGGTCCTTGAAAAGCCTATCATTGTTGAAGACTCGGGACTCTTCATCGACGCACTGGGCGGTTTTCCAGGGCCTTATTCTGCATATGTCTTTAAGACCCTAGGAAATGAAGGAATTCTGAAGCTTTTGGAAGGTGAAGAATGCAGGAGTGCCACCTTCAAATCTGTTGTCGGATACTGTGAACCGGATGGAAAGCCCCTGCTCTTTCTTGGTTCTGTGGATGGCGTTATATCTCAGGATATGAGAGGAGAAGGTGGATTTGGGTATGATCCGATCTTCTCCCATGGGAAAAGAACATTTGCTGAGATGTCCATGGAAGAGAAGAATGAGATATCACATAGGAGAGGGGCATTTCAGGCTTTTTTGGATTGGTTTGAGAAGAAGGGATAATCACCCCTTCAGCTCTACTAGCCTCTCTTCGACGCCACGAATCTCATTTTCCAGCTGTTTCTTGTACTCCTGAAGCATCTCGATTTTTTCTTCTTTTGATATGAAGCGCCTATTTCCATGCGTGCACCCGCAGTTGTTTTTTGGTGCACAACATCCACTTCCCTCTTCTTTTGTAGTTTCACACATCATCTTTTACCCCCGTTTTGGTATTTTGGTTGTAGTAGGTACCTACCTAATACTTAGTATAATAATAAAACTATTTAAACTATCAAGTTAATACCAAGTTACCAAGTTTATCCAAGGTGACGAGGTATGTGTGAAGAGAGTAACTGCCAGGACAGGTCCGGTTGTCT
>JAXHTN010000017.1:0-15229 GCA_034190145.1 Halobacteriota archaeon
CATCTGGCATTGAGATGTTTGTTATCTTCATGTTTGATACATCCGAATTTGGCATTGTGATCATCGCGTGATCTATTACGTCGTATAGCCTGGTACTCCGAAGTCCGATATCTCTTACCTCACATAATTCTCCCGAATCAAGCACAATCCTATCACCTATCTTAAAGGGGCGATCCATCATCAGAGTGAATCCTGAGAACATATTGGATAGGGTCTCTTGAGCCGCAAGGGCAACAGCAATTCCTGCGACCCCCATACCTGCAAGAATAGGTGTTATCTTTATACCCAGAAGGTTCAAGATGGAGAGAACGCCCAGTACAATGATGAGTATTCCTGCTATTTGATCGATAACCGGGATTATCACATCATCGATATCGCTTTCTGTTCTCTCGGCAAGTGCATAACCGTATTCCTTGATTATAGCATCCGTTAAACTATATACAACCCATGTAGTAAGACTGATCCCGAAGATCTTAAAAAAGATGACTGCGTCATTCATGTATTGGAATTCAATGCTATTGAGTGCAAAATAAACACCAATAAGGATTGTTAACAAGTAAACAGGCCTTTTTATGGCCTCAATAATCATGTCATCCAATTTACTCTCGGTTTTAGATGCAAAATGCTCCAGATACTTCTCGAATATGTAGACACATATTCTTGCAATCAGAAGTGCCAGAACGACAATAAAAAAAGCCACCGCATACTCTACGTATTCCCAATTTAAAACAGTAGAAACCTCAAGCATATCAACCGAACCACATATCTTGGTTTTTTTGTATAGCGGGGAATGGATTCGAACCATCGATCTACGGGTTATGAGCCCGTCGGGATTTCCTGACTACCCCACCCCGCTATCAATATATAGAATAACACTCTTACAAGGTTGCTTTTAATAATAAACCTTGCGTATGTGACCTACTTTAATACTCAATCGATGTCAAGGAATCTTAAATACTTTTCGAGTCTAATTTCTATTGACCACAAAGTGTAACATCGGGATCTCCGAACAAGATAAAGATATTATCTTTCTTTCTTGCCAGGTTTGTGATGCTGAGTCTGACTGGTTCCCCATCGATCTTTACGGTGAGATCGCTATATGAAAATACATTTCACCTTTTTGGAATGAGGTCACCTGATAAGCTTAACATAAGACTTAACAGTTGCATTGAACGTTTAAACCTCTGGAGTGGTGATCTCCTGTTCGGTTTAAGTTACAGGCTTTTGATTTTGCTAAATTACCCAACTCTTCCAAGCAATTCTAATTGAATGGCAAGTATCATCGAAAGAGGCCAAAAGATAAAAGCGATTGATAACTGCCATGAAAAATACCTCCAATCGTTCAAATCTAACCATAACTCTTTTAAAAGCTATCCACGCATTGAATCTCTCAACAGAACCCCTGCTGTTGTAGGCTTCTTCATCGAATCTTGTGGGTCTACCTCACGTTCGCCTTTTGCAATTTCGTTTTTTCACGATTATATTTAATTTTATACTCCTTTTTCTAAAATATTGCCATATTTCACCTGAATGATGTGAAGCATCTGCGTTTATCTCGTGAGATCTTGTTCTGGGCCTCCATCTCTCGCCTTTCAGCAAGATCTTATTTAATATATCAATGAAGTATCTACTTTCATGTTAATTTGCTGCACTGCAAAAGAGAGGAAACTTTTTGAGACTTGTGATATGTGCAGCAAATGAACAATGCTTTGTTCTGAGTCGATATATACCTCTTCACAAATTCCCACCCATGACCAACTGAACCGTAAAACAGAAGGGATGGAGTGAGTATATAATAAATCCCTCAAACCAGTCTTTCTTTATGTAACCAACTTTGTTCCATATATCAGTTGACAATTCGTCTCTGGATGACATTATCTTATACTACCAAATATGAGAATAAAACCAAACACACTAGCGATGACGGGTATGGCAGATGCAGGTAATATTTATGCATCACTGATGATTGTTAGCACCCTGAATAAGAAAAACGTGTAAAGAGTTTTTCAAATAAAAAATAATAAAACGGCTATTGCAGCCGTATTGATTTAAACAAATTCAGTATCTCTTAGTTAGAACATCTGAACTAACAGTCATGTAAGATTTTAAAGTTCACTGAGCCATAGTAAACCATTTTAACAGGTATTGGAAGATCGAGACTGAGAGTAATTTTGCCTTTACCACAATTTTCTATCGTTGTAATCGTAAAAGCTACCGGATCGCTATATCCGAAAATATGTGCCATACCAGATAATTCACCATCTTCTGCGTCAACTTCATCTACGACAAGTACACCCATAAGTTTACTTTCTCCTGCCATTCCGGCAAAAAAACCTCTACTCATGAGTTTGTCATTTGAGAATTCAGTTGCTACTGCACTTATCATTCCATAACAGCTACCAATACCTCTGACCGCACCTCTCTCACAAGGCATAGTCATATTACAATCGCAACTACAGTTACAGGGGTTATTTTCGCATGCCATCGCAGCAGGCGCACTGGCAAATATCATTGTTGTTAGAAGGGTCATCGTAATCAAATATACTATCTTTCTAATATTTATTCACCTCCTTTTATTTTAATGGCATTAAATTAGATAACAATATTTCTGCTTTATAATAGGTATACATAAATCATTTCTTTTAGACACTTATAGTAGATAATTTTTATAATACATAAAAATTTCGATCATTTTATTATAATTAATTTAACAAACATCTATTAATACATTGAATAATAAATTAATACGTCACTCTGTGAAAAATAAAAGAAATATGAGAAGGAGGGATGAATATGATGTTAATGCATACCAAGCAGTTGGAATTTTACTTTAAAGAACACTTATTTTGCTCCACTCACCCATGCATATCTCCCTTCTTAGCAGATCTTCCGGTTTTTGTGTATGATCTTTCCAACCCTAAGAAGGATGTCACGGATGCTTTTGGGATATGAATCCATGTCCACAATCTGTGCACCTTAACCTGCGTCTGTCAAACGGTATGACCTTGATTTTCTGTTGCAGGATCTCCTCAAGCTCTAAACTGCCTTCAATTATCAAACATTGTGTATTTATAATTTTTTAACCGAAGCGATTTAATCTTTTTTCGCCTCGGCTTTTTATTGAGTACTGGTTACAATAACCACCTGGAATCCTTACAGAGAAAGACCTTTAGCATTGACCTTTCCAATGCCATCAGGTGCACCGATTATAAAGACTATTTTTATATATCTCTTTTTTACGATATCATCTTTATCCCATAGTTTCTCTTATCCGTGAATCTGACTAATCGGACCTGTGTGACAGACCGTACACCCTATACCTCTTGGAATGTGTATCTCTACAAGATTACCATAACTTGGTTTACTTGCATCCGGGTATGCATGACAGTTCTCACACACGGTATGTCCTTCAGCTGCTTTTGGGATGCCGGGTTGTGATCCATCGTGGCAATCTGTGCAGCTAAGAGTTGGGTGAATATCGTGAACGTTTATATCGCTTCCACCATGACACTGATTACAAAGATTTCCACCTTGTACATGCAAGAGCTCCTTACTTGCATCTGAATGACACATTTCACAAGAGTCTGAAGTTTTTGGTGTTTCCGGGGTTGGAGTCGGAATTATAGTTGGCGAAGGGCCTGGTATATCCTCCTCGGTACAACCGGAAAACGCCACAATCGATACAATGATAATCATAGACAATAAAGCAGTGTTCTTGTTTTTCATGATTTCATCAACCTTTGAATATTACTTATTTTGCTCTCTGTCATCCTCGGACTGACTGTCGGATATATCAACGAAGTTATTACCCCAGCCTGAGATGCACGCAGCAGATATAATTTCCATTTTTTGAATAAAATAAACGGTTATTATGAATAAATTTTTTTAAATGTTGTATCGATTATTTTTATACACTTGCACAGAGAAACAGAAGAATAAGCCATATCATTCCCAAAAAATCCCGGAAATATTCCCGCATAAGATGAGAGAGATCTTCAAACTACTCTGCCCCTCAAACGAGTCTGACCATGTCATCTCTCTTTCATAAAAATCGTCTATCGTCTCTTCATCTAAAAATTCAAAGATTTCGGGATGTACTATCTCGTAAAACTCCCCTCTTGAAATATTCTGCCCATATAATTCTCGGATCAGTTCAAGTTCCTCTTCATTTGCTACAAAAGAATATTCACGAGGTTTACTATCTGACAACCCACCAATTTCTTCGGTTCCATCTCCATAACCAAAAAAGGGTACTGAAGGAATAATCATGATCAAAAAGAAGACTAAAGTCAAAACTGATAAGATTATTATCAACTTTTTATTCCTCATCTCACTCATTTCTTTCCCTTCCTATGTTATACTAAAAAAACTATACACTATAAGATTATCGTTCGGTAAGGAAGAAAAGTGGTCTTTAAATTTCATATTGCCCCTTAAAAGAGTTTTTTGGGTAAAGTCGACCCAAAAGAACTGCCAAAAGGCTTAAGTACATCTGAAATATAAGATTCATTCAACCACAGAATCTGGATCTTAAAAGTTAAAGGATGTCATGTGGGATAAATGATTAAAGGGGGTGAAAGAGATGGAGAAAGAATGGTCTGCAGAGTGTGCAAAGGGTTAGATAATCTTTTAAATTACTCCAATATTGATCTTAGGGGGTGACTCGGTTATACGAATTTGATGGCGATTATTCATTTCTGAAGGGGCATCTTGAAAAGAATGTCGCTTCACTTGCGGGTTATCTCCGTTTTTCTACCACGCCTCTGGTTTTGGATCAGGGATTATTTGAAGAGCTGTCTTATTATAATGAGGCTATTTTGAAATCCGTTGCTGCCCTTTATGAAGTTAACCTTTATCCTCATTTGAAAGAAGATTTTGTAAGAAGAGTTGAGAGGTTTGAAGTCCCTGAAGAATCAATTGTACCGGTCAGATTAGACTATATGAGAAATAGTGAAGGGAGATACGTCTGTTTTGATCTAAATACACAACCCGGAACACCTGGGTCTATCTTATGGGGTTCATGCGGTTTTAAAGAAAAAATGGGAAGTATTAGAATAGATAAAGAGATATACTCATATTTTAACCTCTTTTCACTGCTAAGAGACAAATACAAAGGTCATCTGAATCATACACCCAAAGTGGCACTATATGAGAGTGAGGACTCATCACTTGATCAAAGGCGCAAGGATATGTTAAGGACGATGTGCGAGGTCATAAACGGACTTGGGTTTTTTGAGTATTCCTTTGTAAGAGAGGAGGAAGAGTTACGATATTATGACATCATTGAACCTTTCTTCAACCTTAACGGGGATCTCGAGGGAGTATACTCAAACTATGAAACAGCGTTAAAGGTGGGTAAACCACTTGCGAGTAATCTTAAATTGACACCATATGAGTGCAAGGATTTTGCTTTTACGAACCTTCTTAATGGTATTATGGGTCCTGATGAGACTGGAAAAATTGAGGCCTGTATTGCAAAAGAGAGTAATAAAAATTATGTTGAGAAGAATTTATTTGGTATGAGTGGTAGCGGTTTTGCAAGTAAAACAAGTAACAATTGGCCGGGTAGGGTTGTGAAACAGGAAGCTTTAAAACCGGACGAGGTGAACGTTTCTGTGAATGGGGAGGAGATGAAGATGATATATGAGATTGGGGTCACAAGCCTTGCGCATTTCAAAAAGAGACGCTTAACAGACTGTATTCCATGCGTTGATATAACTGTGAAAGCTTCAACCGATCACCCTATATCAGGACCGGATACTGTAGTAATTCCGGCATTGGTGAAGAGATGAAGGTATTGCTGTACTACCCTGAAAATTTTGTTAAGGCCACTTACGTTCCACCGTATTCACTAATGTATCCCGCAAAGGCGCTTTTGGAAGATGGCCATGAGGTGGTTTTAATAGATGCCAGGTTTGATGAAGATAAGAGGGTTGACTCCGAACTGAAGGATTCCGATATCTTGGGCGTCAGTGCCGGGATGAATCTTCAGTATGCCACGTCTCTTAACACGCTTCGTAAGGCAAAAGAGTATGGTTGCAAGGTTGTTCTTGGTGGGGTATTTGCGACCTTAAATAGGGAGTTTATTCTAAGAAATCCTGACGTGGATTTTATAATTAGAGGAGAATCGCTAAAAACGATCGGTGAAGCAGTATCAAAAGATTATAAAAGAGCAAGAGACGTCTCGTACATCTCCTCCAAAGGACTTGTTGATAATCCTTCCTCCGATAGACCAGTAGATCTTGATATGTATATGCCTTTGCCATGGAACTTAATAGAGCCAGAAAGATACGTTCATGATTACAAAGGTATGAGACTTTACTACTATACAACCAGTCGTGGTTGCCCTCATAGATGTGTTTATTGCTACCAAAAAAGCTTTTGGAAGAGGAAGTGGAGAGGTATATCACCTGGCAAGGTCCTTGAAGACATTGACATGCTATCCGAGATGGCGGACTTTGATGCACTATACCTCTTTGATGATAATTTTATGGCGAGCAGAAGTAGGGCATATGATATTGTAGACGGTTTTTTTGAACGAGGATTGAAGTGGGGTTGTTTGACGAGGGCAGATTACATAAATGAAGAGTTTGTGGGTACAATGAAGGATAAGGGATGTTATAAAGTATGTATTGGTGCTGAGAGTGGATCTCAGATGACACTTGATAGAATGAATAAAGATATTAAGGTGGAAGATACAAAACGCGCAGCAGAGCTTATAGGAAGATTTAAACTTTACTCTGAGTTCTTTTTCATGATAGGCTATCTTGGGGAGAGTATGGAGGACGTTTCAAAGACTGTGGATCTTGCAGACTATGTTGAGGGGGCTTGTAATGCCGAGACCTTCATCAGGGTGACACTTCCATTCTATGGGACTGAGTATTATGATATGGCTTTTGATGCCGGTTTCAAAAGAGGAGAAGGTCTTGACTCAATATGTCGAGAGGATTGGACGAACAACTCACCTGAGCTTCCATGGTTCTCGCCTTCCGAGAATCGTAAACTGAGGTGTATCGCATCACTGAGCGAGATGACATTTTTAAGGAAGAAGTCACTAAGCGAGCTACCGATGGGAAAACAGGTGCTTCTAAGAGCTTTGGGGCCTATAATCGACTATCGCTGGAAACATAGGATCTGGGACCATCCCATCGAGATTATCCCATATCAGATGCTATCATATTATAGCGAGAGAAAGACCATAAAAGAAGCACTTGAAGGAGTCAGTTGCGATGGCGCTTAAGATGAAATTACATCCGGACTGCCCTGTACCAAAAGAGCTGATAAGTCAGATCCATCTCCTCGATGATTGTAACCTCTCATGCAAACACTGCTACGTTGGAGACTCAAGATTTAAACCGAGAGAAAGACCATCAACAGAAGAGTTGAAGAGAAGGATGAAGCTGATGATAGACTTCTCAAATGACATAGGATTTGAGGAGCATACTATGAACATCTCTGGTGGTGAACCTACTTTGCGAAAGGACCTCTTTGATCTGATATCGTTTATAAACTCAGAAGGCGTATATCCCTATCTTCTCACAAATGGCTTGAAGTTGGATCAAGATTACACCTCAAAACTACTTGAAGCGGGGTGCGGTGGGATTCAGATAAGTCTTGAGGGAACCAAAACCGGAAACGACATGCTTAGAGGTAATGGAAGCTTCGATAAGGCCATTAGGGGCATAATGATTGCAAAGGAGATGGGGCTTAGTGTAACTGTTGGTGTAACCATATCAAAAGAAAATGTTGAGAGGGTCCATGATCTATTCGAGGAGCTTGATGGATCTGTCAACAAATTTCATGTCCGAGAGCTGACTCAGATTGGAGCAGGTTCTCTTCTAAATTCACCAACATCAGCCGAGAGGAAAAGCTTTTACAAAAAAGTTTACGATTGGGAAGGAGAAACAAGAATCTTCATCGAAGATCCTCCTTACTGCACAATAGCACCTGATCTACCAGGTAAGAGGGCAGGATGTGCCGCATGTATCTGCCTTTTCTGTGTCGATGTCGACGGTTCGGTATATCCTTGTAGAAAGGCTCCTGTAAAGATAGGTCATGTAGACGACCTTGAAGCTGCCTGGAACTCAGAAACAGCAATAAGAATAAGAGATAGGGATTACAACGGACGATGCGGATCCTGCGAGATAAAATGGAGTTGCGGAGGGTGTAGAGGATATGCCTCAGCATCCAACGGGGACGTCTTGGGATCTGATGATAGGTGTTTTCTTTGATCCTTAACCGTTCCACTTGTTTTTTGCCTCGTTCATAAGCTCCGATAGGGTCGGGTGAATGTGTACTGTCTTTTCAAAGACCTCTTTTGGATTATGACAGTTAATAAGAACGGCAAATTCATGGATTAGAACGGATGCAGACGGTCCGATTATGTGGGCACCAAGAATCTTTTCCCCATCTTCTTCTACGAGCAGTTTAAGAAAACCCCTTGTGTCGCCGATCATATCACTTCTACTGATACCGGAATACTGCGAGATTATCTTCTTATAGGCTATCTCAGAAGCTATCAGGTCCCGCTCCCTGTAACCGATGGATCCGATCTCCGGATCTGAAAAGACAGCATGAGGCATAGGATAATCCATCTTAATCTCATCACCATTTGCGATATTTTTTATCGCTATCTCGGATTGTAACATCCCTGCGTGGGTGAACATATACATGCGATTGACGTCCCCCAGTGCATATATTCTTTTGTTTGAGCTCTGGAGAATATCATTTACTTTCACAAAACCCCTATCATCTGTCTCGATACCTGCGCTCTCAAGTCCCAGTTCTTTTGTGTTTGGTACAACGCCGGTTGCAACGAGCAATCTCTCACTATTAATATCTTCGTCACCATCGATTGATACAAGAATATCTCCACCACTTTTTCCCACACTCAAGACTTTGGTATCTGTTTTCACTTCGATACCTGATTTTATAAGGTACTTCTCAAGTTCAGAAGAGACCTCATCATCTTCTGCGGGTAATATCCTATCCCCAAGTTCGACAATTGTTACCTTGCTCTTGAATCTTGAGAAGATGCAGGCATACTCGATTCCAATAAATCCACCACCAAGAATCACTATCCTTTCCGGAAGGTCGTCTATCTCAAGGACGGTTCTGTACGTTAGATAATCCACTTCATCAAGCCCCGGTACCGGTGGTACAAAAGGGATAGCCCCCGTGGCAACGATAAAATTATCCGAAGTAAGCTCTATTTCTTCCTCTTCAAGAGTAACTGTATCTTCGGATACAAATTTTGCGTGGGATCTGAACAATTTAACTTCTTCAATCGATCTCAGAAGCTCTTCATTTGCCTCTCTTGCTTCAAGGACGTAATTTCTGACTCTCCCCATCACCTTCTTGAATTGAAGTCTCGACTCCGTTTCTACCCCGAACTTTCCTGAGTTGTTTGAGAGGGCGAAAACCTCTGCTGAGTACTCGAGGGTCTTTGTCGGTGTACAACCATAGTTAAGACATGTTCCTGCGAGATAGCCCGGTTCGACAAGGGCAGTCTTGAGTCCAAAAGAAGCGGCCATTCTGGCAGCAGGAAGCCCGGTCGTTCCACCTCCGATTACTATTAGATCAAAATCATTCTTCATCAGAACACCGATCTTCTATCTCACTTCATCTTATTAAAAACCACTCAGGCACATAGGATACTAAAATGAATAAAATATCAGTCCTTTTTAAGTCATCTTCACTTTATTATAATTGTGGGAAGAATAATCCTTCACGTGGATCTGGACTCGTTCTATGCATCACTTGAAGAATCTCGTGATGAGGAGATAAGGGGCAAGGCCGTCGTAATCTGTATCTTTTCCGGGCGCACTGAGGATAGTGGCGCAGTAAGCGCTGCAAATTACAAGGCAAGAGAGCTCGGAATCAGGTCAGGAATGTCCATTGTGAATGCAAAACGACTTGCAAAGGATAGTGCGGAAGTCGTATTCCTACCAGCCGATAGGGAATACTACCAGACTGTCTCAGAGAAGATCATGGAGATCTTGGAAGAGGAGGCTGATCTGATGCAACAGGTGAGTGTTGATGAAGCATATCTTGATATAAGCAAAAGGTGTAGTAACAACTGGGATGATGCAAAGAGGATTTCTGAAGAGATTAAAGAGAGAATAAAAAGAGAAGAGGATCTCACTTGCTCCATAGGGATAGGACCAAATAAACTCATCGCAAAGATGGCTTCAAAGCATAGGAAACCTGACGGTCTGACTGTCGTAAAAGAAGATGAGGTAGCAGATTTTCTGGGAGGTTTACCCGTCTCAAAGTTACATGGGGTAGGAAATAAGACAAGTAGAGTCCTTTCTGATCTAGGAATTGAGACTGTTTTTGAACTTGCAAGAGCTGATTTCATGGAGCTTGAAGGGGCTTTTGGAAGAAATAAGGCAAAGGTTCTTCATGATAAGGCTCTTGGAATCGATGACTCCCCTGTTGAGGGTAAGGATGCAAGGCAGATCTCACGGATTGCTACCCTAAAAGAAGATGCAAGAGATGTAGAAACGATCTTCGAGAAGGTTAAAGAACTTTCAGGAAGTATTGAGAAGAGGTTGAAAGCTGAAGGAGTGTACTTTCGTACGGTATCGGTTATCTTCATTGATACGGATCTTAAGATGCAGACGAGAAGCGAGACTATCGCCAAAGAGAATAGTGTTTTTGTGGCCTTACCTGTAGCAAGATCTCTTATTGAAGGGTTCTTTGAAGAAAATCCAGAAAAAGCATTCAGAAGAGTTGGTATAAGGGTATCGAATCTGATAAGAGAAGAAGAGAATGTGCAGAGAACGCTGTTTGAGTTTTAAGTTTGATCTGTAGGATGAGAGTTCTTACATTGATTAATTATTTTTTCAAGATTATTTTAAAGTTTTTAGTAAGATTTTTATCACGGAAATAGATGATATTAGAAATGATTTGATAGACCGTGTGAAGAAGGGTCAGAATGATGATAAATCTGACATGGCAACTGCACTTGATTATGAGGTTTTTGAGGCACTTGAAGAGGGTTCTAACTTTGGGATTTTGGGTATTGGACGGCCGGAAGATGAAGGGCGCTACTGTGAAGTTAATGTGATTTTGAAGGATGTTATTGGGACTCTTGCTGGTAGTTTTGATGTTGTTTTGATTGGTGCGGAAGCGGGAGTTGAACAGATCAATAGACTGGTTATGAAAATGTTGATTGTCTTTTGGTTGTTACGGATACGTCTGCAAAAGGGGTTAATGTTGCTTCTATGATAAGGCATGTTGCTGAGGACAAGCGGGCGCGTGCGGTGGAATATGAGTAACTTGGGCTTGTGATAAAATAGGGCATGGGATAGGGGGGAGGTGGATGGGATTTTGGGGGATATTTCATTGGATCTATTGGGGTGGATTCCAGAGGACTCCTTGATACGGGAATTTGATTTTAATAGTAGATCGATGATTGATTTGCCGGATGATTCGGCGAGTGTTGTTGCGGTTAGGGGGATACTTTTGGGTTTGGGGCTATTTTTAGCAGAATAGGTGTAATCCCAGAGCCACATAGCTGATGTTGTACGATCGGGGTGTGGCTTGAAATTTCAAAGGTGGCTTTTTTATTAATCTATAACGCTCGGATCACCCGGAGGCGACCGACGATGAACCATTGGAAAAACGCCCGATCCGCCGCTCGGGTGCATCCGTTTGTTCGCCTATTTTCTCTTGCGGTTTGAATTCAGCATTGCCTTGACATCTTCCATTGATCGTGTGACATCGCCAAGATGCAGTACCGCATGACAATTTGGGCAAACAGGACGCAGATCCTGGATCGGATCAATCTCGTAGGAGGATTTGAGTTCCGACAGGGGCCTCAGGTGGTGGATGTGAATGTGGCCGTCTGCTTCCTTCCCGTACATGATACCGAAATCAATTCCACAAATGCAGCAAGTGCTGCCGTAATGGTCAATGCATGTGGTACGAGCCGCTGCGTTTCGCTCGTAGGCGTTGACGGTGATCCTGCGCGTTGCACCTTCAATGAACCGACCATCCGATGCGACAACCTCTTCGGCGCAGTACGTCTGCTTTTTCCGCTCGCTCGTTGGGCGATGGCGTCCAGGAACCTCTTCGAGGATCACCGACGACCGTTTGAAATGGCCATTTACGTTGAAGAACACAGCATAACGCTTGACGGCCGTCGCCTTCGATTTGGGAAGGATCTCCGTTGATAACAGAGTACCAAAGAAGACGCGGCATGCCATGCCATTGTCATCGAGGACTCGTTCAGCCGTCAGGGCGTACCAGTCGAAAACAACATCGATATGCTTATCATCTGCGTAGCGTGCAACAACGCAGTCCTGGCCAACTGGAAGGTCTAACGCATGTTTGGCGTCCTGGCCAGTGTCTTCCAAATCGAAGAAAGCACCGTCGCCGAAGATCCCGGCGTGATCGCGTCCTCTGCAATTGTTGAAGTAGATGACGTCCTGATCGTCCATTGGCGCGAGTGTACCTGAATATGCGAACTTTTTATTATGCATATTTTCTACATTAAGTTTTCAACATATTTAATGTGAACCAAAAAATCAAGAAAAATTGTGATAATTTCTTCTAAAGGGGGTATTCTAATTTTTTACAGCGCAGATATTTATCCAATCCCATGCATCGCCCCTATCTCGTGCAATGGGTACGGGAGTTTGATTTCAAGGGTAAGTCGATGCTTTTAGGGTGTTTGGTTAAGTGGGTGGTTGTTGGATGTGTTGTAGCTTGAATTTTCATAGGTGCCTTTTTTATTTTAATGTCTAACGACCAAGCTGATCCGATTTGGCGAGTATACGAGCCAAAATCGTACTCCAGCGCCTTGTTATACGCTATCCAAACACACGAACAATGCAAAAGGGCCCTAAAGCCCCGGAAGTACCTTCTTCAACTGCTCATCAAACTGGTGTTTAAGATCATCAATATTTCTATATACAGTCTGGTAATGGCCAAGCTCTTTCAACCTTTTCTGGAAAGCAAAAAGACTCTCAGTATCCTGTTCCTTCAGGTCACCCGTATTGAAAGGAGCATGCTTGAAATAGGTATATATTAAAGGCCTCCCCTCTTCCTTAAACTGGCCGAAGGCTGTTTCAAATTCCTCAAAAGTAAACCTGCCAACCTTTGTAAAAAACAGCATGACGAAGATATCGGAATTGCGCACCGCATTGTTATATTCATCCTGCAGTCGTGTTTGGGACATGGCGTCGACAAAATCTTCCCAGATTTCCAATTCAAGAAAGATGTTATTCTCGATTAAAAGATTGTTTTGTTCACTGATGAAGATCCGAAATTCTCTTCGGTCCTTCTCCAACTCTGCGGATGAGGCCAGAAATATCCTTATTTTTTTGATACGAGCTTCTTTTTCTGAAATTGATTTCTCCTTTTCCAAGAACTCAATACCAGAGAGGAGTTCGCCTATCTCCACATTATGAAAGCTGTTTAGACACTGCAGATGTCTTATTTGCTGACGCGCAGCCTTCGCATTAATCAAGGTGTCATACTCAAATGAATGCGGCATTTCGGAACCTTTGCAATCGCTGCAAACGCAAGGAACCAGTTTTTGTGTTTCTAACTTCTTGAACTGCCGGTTAATCTCCTCTATTTTGCGGATGATAACGGCCCTTATATCTTCCCTTCTTTTCCCTCTTACGCGAATTTGTACAAGGTTTTTTTCGCTAACTTCCATCACTTCGGCCTGCGTATCGCCAAAATCCAGTACCGCACCGTAACGCCAAACCAAATCATCTTTGATTTCATCTTTCATCTCTACGATGAACTGCCACATAATCCCTGCTGGCATGAAAATATTGTAGACAAAGTTGAATTGAATATTCTCTTTGCTATCCCATTTGTAGTCAGGAGCATCGTAGGGAAGCATCTGCGGAGCAATAATGAAATTATCCTTCTCATAAACCAGATAGAACTTCTTCATCATTGCAATGATTTCAGAAGTATAGTGGACATTTTCGTCAGAGAAGATGTTCTCGATATCTTCACGGGTGAACCTGCCCTTTTTTTCAGCTAATTTTGGATCATCAATGATCTTATAGGCGCCGTCCAGAATCCAGTCTTTGTCTAAGAAGATGATGTGGTTCAATACATCGTTATCCCTAAAATGCAAAAACACCCCCAGATCGTGGAAAAACTCGCAAACCATGTCCTGATCTTTGTAATCCAGAAGATTATGTCTTCTACAGATCTTCCTATAATCCTGCAAGGTGATGACTTTATCCGTCTTTTCGGCTTCCGCTATATCGTCTCTTATTTTTTTCCAATTGGCTGGAATCGGGTCGCCGATATGCTGTAAATGGCTTATTTCATATTTCAATTTGTCGATGAGGTCGTTAAGTCGTTGATCCGGCTTTTTAAAATTGACTTCCCTTTTATCCTGAAGAATGTCAAAACGTGTACGAAGCTTCTGATACGGCAGGTCGCGTTTGCGGTCCTCCTTTTCATTAATGATAATTAGCACAGGGCTTTCTTCTCCAAAAAGTTCCACGGTGTGCAGCCAGTAGTAAAAGTCCGTGTTTTCCTTTCGAGCGTCTGCCACAATGGCGTAAAGGGAACGATGACTCAAGAAGAAACGGTGGGTGGCTTTATAAATAGCCTGACCGCCAAAATCCCAGATATTGGCAATGATTCTCTTTTCTCCCCGGTCATGGATAGTGTAGGGGAATTGCCAGGTACCTACGTCTATCCCGCGGGTAGTTTCTTCTTCTTTTGGTAGATCGGCATTTATATCGATTATTTTACGGGCGAGGGAGGTTTTACCGGCTCCCGGTTCGCCTAGAATCAGCAGTTTTGTTTCATAGATATAATCAGTTCCTTCTTCCCCAATATCTATGAAGTATTTTCTGATAGCAGCATTGCCCTGCTTAACAACCTCCAGCGGTGGGCGTTCAAGAGGATTACCGTTTAAGTTGATACAGGCAGGTGCAAATTCACTGCCTATTCTGATATCCAATCCTTTTTCAGCAAGCCAGGGCTCGAAGGCTTTGATCCTATTGCCACTTAAATCGAGGCTGGTGAGCCCTTTGAGTTCCTTGAGAAAAGAAACGTCGCTTAGATTATTGCGACTTAAATCGAGGCTGGTGAGCCCTTTGAGTTCCTTGAGAAAAGAAACATCGCTTAGATTATTGGAACGTAAATCGAGGCTGGTGAGCCCTTTGAGTTCCTTGAGAAAAGAAACGTCGCTTAGATTATTGCGACTTAAATCGAGGCTGGTGAGCCCTTTGAGTTCCTT
>JAXHTN010000170.1:0-4436 GCA_034190145.1 Halobacteriota archaeon
CAACCGTCACCATTATCATTGAAGTAGCATTCAACGCATAGCGGGATAACAAGTCAATAGCCCATATTGCGCTTACAATCTGAAACGGCCACGATATGCCAAACACAATCAACAGGTAGAGACTTAGTGAAAAAGAACGTTTTTGAGAAATATCCTCATTATTTCCTTCCAATTGTTCACCCCATTTTCATCTCAAATTTGGAGCTTAATACAGAGTATAAGATACCGGAATTGCTATTTATTGCTCCGCGACTATGTATCCTTCCCTTTACAAGTTAAACTGGCCTTATTTAAGATATACCTTTCCAAGAACTTTTAAAGACAAAAAAAATAAAAAAGTACAAATAACTCCTTATTTAATCATATCTAGCATTACGACCCTCTCATGAACAAGATCAGGTATCTTATCCTCTCCCACAACCTCCACCTCGGCAGGAGTGATATCAAAGAAGTTCATTATCGATTCTCTTTTTGATTGTGAGTACTCTAGAACTGGCCTTTCGACGATCATTTTCTTCAACTCAAGAATAGCTTTTTCGGAATCGCCGATAACAATTACCACCACTTCATTTATCCCAGGTACGACACCCATTGCGAGTGCTTTATTTATCTGTCTCTTACCCGAGGCATAGAGGAGTATCTCCATTGCAGGATCACTTGATATGTTATTCCCGGACTCGATCGAGGCGAGACCTTTCTCGACAGCAAGAAGGAGATGTGACTCTCCTGCAACCTTTTTAGAATCGAAGAATTGAATGATAACACCATATTCACCGGATATTCTCTTGATCCCCTCCAGAAAAGCGCTCAGTTCTTCAATCTCGACAACGCCTTCAAGGATATTTTGCATCACAAAAGACTTATTCTAGTAGATACTGTTTAAATCTTATGTTACAACTCCTGCTGTTCATAATTGCACTCCTTGCCGGCTTTGCCATTATGATAAAAAGTGCCGATGTTGTTACCGATCATGCTTCATCGATATCAAAGAAGAGGGGAATATCGGAGATGACCATAGGTATGATTCTTGTTGCCCTTGCAACTTCGCTTCCCGAGCTCGGTGTCTCTACCACTTCGGCGTTCTTTGGCAAGACAGATATTGCTCTTGGTAACGTACTCGGTTCCAATGTCGCAAACATCGCACTCGTTCTGGGAATATGTGCCCTTATCAGGCCGATAGAGATCGATAGAAGAGCAGTTGAGTTTGATGGGTTCTGGATGCTCATCTCTACTGCTGTTGTAGCATTTCTTATGTACATTGGAGATTTCGGAAGAATTGATGGTGGAATATCCCTTTTGGTCTTTTTTGTATTCATCTACTTCTTGAGAAGAAACGAAAAAAGCGGTTCCGTGACTGAAAAGAGTGATGAATCTATTTTAATTGACATTGTAGCATCACTTGTTGCAGGAATTTTGGTGTGGATCGGAAGTTGGCTTGTTATGTACGGAATTGAAGGTTTTGCAGAAGCTTTTGGCGTCAATCCGATCTATCTTGCACTCACGGTAGTTGCTCTGGGGACTTCCCTTCCTGAGCTTGTTGTTTCAGTCTCCGCTCTGAGAAAGGGCATGAGATCCATATCCGTTGGGAACCTGATAGGAAGTAACATGTTCAACCTCCTGATTGTTCTAGGGCTATCTTCAATAATTAGGCCGATCCCTATATCGCCATCAATCCGAACATTTTACGTCCCAATGGTGATCTTAACCTCGGTTCTAGGAGTCATATTCATGAGGACTGGCTGGGAGGCAAAGAGATGGGAGGGAACCGTCCTACTTGGCCTCTACGTACTCTTTATATTCCTTATCTTCCAAGGATATTGAGATAGGGCTATGTAACTTAAAATTCACTCAACCTTATATCTCAGAATTGCAGCTATCCCACCAAGAGAGAGTAGCCTCTTTCCAGGCTCAAACTCGGTGCTGAATATCACTATCTTTCCTCTCGAAGCCTCGACTCCCGTCAAAAGATCCTCAACTCCTCTATTCTCATCTTTGTATCCTCTGAGCGTCTCGTCTGCGACAAGAAGAGTCTCTATTGCCCCGAAATTCATTGCATTTTCAACCTCGCTATACCCGTAAGTTGCCCGACCGTCTTTTGAGATCTCGGCCATGAGATCCTCTATCAACCTCGCCTCCTCGGCAAGACGCATATCCTTTGCAACATTTTCTATTGCCCCTCGCCTGAGAACCTCCTGAAATCCTGAGATGCCTATCGATGATGTGCTCTCAAGTATACTCTTGCTTGCCATATCAGGATAGGAACTCTTGAGAAAGACTTGGAAATCCTCTTTTGCAAATCCGGGACCTGCGATAACTATTGCCTCAGTATCTGACATGTGAGCGAGCTGTGATGCTACCTCGGAGAAGAAAGCAGCTCTTGAACCATCCTCTTTTCCACCCTCACCCAGGATTGAGAAGCACTCTTCAACACCCCACTGCTTCAGTATTCCGATTATGGCTTCCCCTTCCTCGATTGTTACAATAATTACTCGGGGCCTGTTTGATGCTTTTACAGCCTCATCAATTCTGATCAAGTGATCCCTGCCCCATTCATCCTTCAGGATAGATATATCCGTGCCTGCCTCAAGATTGATTGTGTGGTAGGAACCGGGATCAGATCCAACCTCTATTATACCCCTGATTCTTAGCCAGTTTGAGAATTTGTGAAATTGAACGTCGCTCACCCGTATACCCAGACGAAGAGTCTTCTTTGCCATCTTCTCCGGACGGGCTTTATCGGTTGAAAAATCGAGCCTTCTTTGCGTTAGTGCGAAGACCAAATCGCCTTCACCGATTATGTACTTCAGATGCCAGAGATCATCAAGAGTCTCGGGAAGTAACTTTATCTCACCCTTCTTACCCCTCAGATCATACTTAAGAACCTTCATGACGCCACCGAATAAACGAATATAACAAGTGAGAAATTACAAACTATATATGGCTTTGGACATTATAATATGACTTGAAGTAGTAACGTAATAGGAATGTGCTGATATGGAGAGCAAAGATATAAAGATATGTATCCTCAGGATCGAGGGGACCAACTGCGAGATGGAGACGTATCTTGCATTCGAGAGGCTAGGTGCATCCCCCGAACTTGTTCATCTGAAACAATTGACAGGTAACGTTCGAGATGACGAAAAAAGGGACCTCTTCGACTACCATTGTCTGATGATACCCGGTGGATTCTCCTCAGGCGATTACATAAGAGCAGGGGCGATCTTTGCAGCAAGGATGAAGAGTATGTTAAGAGATGCTCTAACAAAGTACATTGAAGAGGGGCGGCCTGTCGGTGGAATATGTAACGGTTTTCAGGTCCTTGTTGAACTGGGAGTTCTTCCGGGTATAAAAGGCGTGATGAGTCCATACCCCGATGCCGTACTGACGGTAAATGACTCCGCCAGGTTTGAGTGTAGACCAACGTTACTGAAACATGAGAACGGCTGTGCATTTACAGGAAGAATACAAAAAGAAAAGATCGTCTGTATGCCATGCGCTCATGCTGAAGGCAAGTTCATGTTTGATTCGGAAAAGGAAGAGGAGTATCTTCAGCGCCTTATCGATAACGAACAGATAGTCTTCAGATACGTTGATCCAGAAGGAAGAGGGGGAAAGTACCCGTGGAATCCAAACGGATCTCTACAAGACATCGCAGGAATCTGTAACCCTGAAGGAAACGTCTTCGGGATGATGCCACATCCTGAGAGGGTGATTAACCAGTATACAAACCCCGATTGGACGAGATCGGTATCGTCAAATGGAGATGGTATTGCAATATTTGAATCCGTGCTCGATTATATTAATAAGATATAGGCCCTATTTTTTCTCTTGAAGTCTCCTTTGCTTATCCCTTAATTCTTCCTCGAGTAGATCCATCTGTTCATTCATGACCGATACTTCGGCATAATATTCGCGAGGAGAGATAGTATCATTTCTAGTTTCAGATCCACGTCTCTCAGGAAATACATATTTGTTTGGGCTCCTGCCCTCCTTATACATCATGACAGCATCTCTTACAGAGCCAGATACACCAGTTATGACCTCAACTCCAGCAACGTAAAGTTTTTGCATGGGGCCATTACCGACATTTCCTGCCATGACAACCTCAACACCATTTGAGACAATCAGATCAGCTGCCTGTTGGCATGCACCCTTGGTGGCGGAAGCTCCACCGTTTTCTATAGTCGTAAACTCCATCGTATCAGGATTCACTATTATAAAATATCCACATCTTCCGAATCTTTCATCGACGGGTGAATCGAGACCATCCGCAGTGGATGCAGCAAGCCCAATAAGCATTAAAACCCACTTCAAGCAATCATTTTTCTATCGCTTCTCGAACCTTATCTGCTATCCTCTCCATCGATTCTGATGCATCAGAGCGACCGAGAACAAAAGGTTTGCCAGAATCGGCATCTTCAACAATCTTTGGGTCG
>JAXHTN010000171.1:0-4418 GCA_034190145.1 Halobacteriota archaeon
GTAGGGGTCATCGGGCCCGGGAGAACAGTTGATCTCAGTTTCAATATTGTGGTCCCAGAGGATGTTGGTATTTATATGTTGGGCTTCTATGCAGAATTTGAGGATCTTGAAGGGCGGAATGGAAAAGATGTCAGGTACCAGATCCCCATAATCGTTAGCAGTACGGTTGAACTGATACAGGTAAACGCGCCCTCACAAATCGAAGAAGGCGACGCAATTGAGATCGAGGTTGTAAATTCAGGGATAGGGAGTGCAGAAAGTATATCAATAGTCTCTGATTCGGATGATATAACGCTGAGAGCACCTAAAATCTATGTAGGTTCTCTCGAATCAGGCGAATCAAAAGTTGTTCAATTTTATGTCGAAGAAGTGACCGTAGAAGACCAGATTGAACTTACCTTGAAATCCGTTTACAAAAATGGGATAAATGAGCATGAATCAGATCCCCTTGTAATCAGTGCATACTCAGTTGATATATCCGAAGAAGAAAAAAGTCCAATGTTCCTTTCAAGCGTGGTGAGACAGATTATGGTATTGTTGCTCCTCAGATGACTCTAAAAAATCAAAGTCCGAGAGCCATCTCGAGTATGATGACGACTGAGATAATCGATATATAGCTCATCGCCATCTTGAAAAGTCTCTCGGCCTTCTCAGGCTTGTGGTTTATGGCAAAATCGATGAAACCGTAGAGGACAAAGATACCCATTCCGAATACGATTGCAAGATACAAAATCCCCAGTCCGGCAACATTATACAAAGATAGGAGGGCTAAGAAGGATACGACGTACATGCCAAGCATGATCTTACTTGTAAATTCGCTACCATAGTAGACGGGAATTGTGTAGGCATTCCTTTCACGGTCTCCTTTGATATCGCTTATCGTATCGCACCAGTAGGGTTGTAGCTCAAAACAGAATCCGATTATAGATATGAGTATCGGTGTAGTTGAGAGGACACTTTCCGGATGGTACGCAGCCCAAGCACCAAATGGCAGGAGTGCGGATCCGATTGCCGGTGGTATGAATCCTATCCTTGTACGTTTGAGTCTTGCAGAGTAAGTGGTTATCATCACAATCCCAATAAGGATAAGCACAACCTCTGTTGGATTGAGAAGAATAGCAAACACGACGCTTATAATCATAAGCATTACGGAGAATGAAAGGGCGGCTTGAGGTGTCACTGAACCGACAACAAGCGGTCTATTCTTTGTCCTCTTATTAAGTGCGTCGATATCTCTGTCGAAGTAATCGTTGAATGAATGTGCTGCACCTATCGCACTAGCCATCATTCCAATGGCAAGTAGGCTCTCATAAATTGGGGGAATACCACGAACAGCAAGAAATGCTGTGGCTATTGGGGTGAGAAGTATCGCGGCCAAAATATCCGGCCTTACAAGTTCCAAAAGCCCTTTGATCGTGGTCGTTACTGTGATATATTTCACCCCAGGAATTTTACTCTTGATTTGAGTATCTTAAGGGCACAGTACTCGCCGCACATGGCACACTGGTCATCAAACTCACTCGGCCTCGAGCCCCTTATCTCCTCGGCCTTCTTTGGGTCCAAGCAGTACTTGTATTGCTCATTCCATCTGATCTCCCGCCTGGCTTTAGCCATCCCTAGGTCATCATCTTTCCTGTCGTACTTGATCATATCTCCAATGTGGGCTGCAATCCTCGAAGCCATAACTCCCTCTTTGACATCCTCAGGATAAGGCAATGCGAGATGCTCTGCGGGGGTGACATAACATATGAAGTCGACACCTATTGATGAACCTATTGCAGATCCTATGGCACTTGTTATGTGGTCATAACCAGGGGCAACATCCGTTGTTATCGGACCAAGAACATAGAATGGTTTCTCGTTGGAGAGCTTCTTTTGTAGTTTTACAAATGCTTCTATCTCATTTATCGGAATATGTCCCGGTCCTTCCACTATGGCCTGAACTCCTGCCTCATTTGCCCTATCTGCAAGTTCACAGTTTGTTATAAGTTCCATAGTCTGAGCCCTATCCAGTGAGTCGTGTATACAGCCAGCGCGCATACCATTTCCGAGACTTAGGACAACTTCATGCTCTTTTAGGATCTCGAGGAGATAATCAAAGTTTGAGAAGAGCGGATTCTCCTTTTCGTTAAAATCAATCCAAGATAGCAAGAATGCACCTCCACGGCTCACGATACCTCCGTATCGCCCTTGATTCATGACACGATCATACGAAAGCTTGTTTATTCCGCAGTGAATCGCCATAAAGCGGATTCCATCCTTTGCATGTCTTTCAACCGAGTTGAATATGTCGTCCTCGGTCATATCCATTATCGATCCGTTCTTTCTTATCGAGTTTATCGCAGCCTGATACAAAGGAACGCTACCCACTGGAACGTCAACTGCATCAAGGACCCTCCTTCTTATCCGGTCAAGATCTCCTCCTGTGCTGAGTTCCATTAGGCTATCTGCACCAGCCTCGACACCGGTAACTGCTTTTTTCACCTCCATATCAACATCGATAAGATCCGGAGAAGATCCTATACTACAGTTAACCTTTGTCCGAAGACCTTTTCCAATAGCAACATAGTCTCCCGTGTGTCTCATCACAACTATCTTACCACTCGCAATACGTCTATAAAATGTATCTTCGGGGATCCTTTCAATCTCGGCAAGCTTTGTTAACTCCTCCGTCTTGATCCCCTTTTTAATATCTTCAAGTAGTGTCATATCCTACATCTCCATACTCTTTAACAAAATAGGGATTAAGCTAAGGGATAGCTTAATGTTTTTGAAAAGCACCTTCATCATGCTGCTAGCCACATCTCCCGTAAAACTTACATCCGATGCCGCTCCGAAGAGTTCGTTCATCTTATCATCGCCCATGTTGTCAAAGAGCCTCAAAACAAGTCTTCCCTGCTTGTACTCACGTAACAACCTATCTTTCCACTCCTTCTCGTATCCCGATAGCATATTCTTTGAGTAGTCACCTTTACTGATCGCTATATCTGCCGTCTCAGCCGCTATCTTTCCGGCAAGCATACCATAAGCAAGTCCAGATTCTCCAGCTGATCCACCGACGGCCATGAAACCGTCAGATACTATCTGATTTGGTATGGTAGCGACGGTGTCCAGACCATAAATCCTCGAAGAAGCCTTTGCATCCTTGAACTTGGGTGAGGCTATTGATTTTGAGATGAACTTATCCAGGTAACTATCTGGCGATCCTTTACCTCTTATACATACTGCTATACTTGCACTATCCTCTCCTGAAGGTGATATTGCTGCCTTCCACCCTGGTGCGACCTCTCTACCCAGATAGAACTCAAAGAAGTCTGAATCGATGTCTGCTCCGGTAATATCCACCTGAACGCCTCTTGCAACGTCTAGAGGATGCTCGGTACTGTGCAGCCCCAACTGAACCGGTATATAGGATCTGAAGCCATCAGCTGATATTACAATATTTGAACCTATCTCATTTAAACCATTCCGATCCTTTGAGGCGACTCCAACGACCTTTGGGCCTTTTAGGAGTGCAGAAGTTACTTCTGATCCAAAAAAGACCTCCCCCCCATTCCTGTAGACTTCTTCAAGCAAATAATTATCAAATTTAGCCCTATCCATAAAAAAACCGGGATCTTCCATCTCGAAGAAATCTCCAGATGGAGAGTACATGCGTGTACCTTTCAATTTATGGGTTATACAGTCTTCAGGAACCGAGATCCCAGTCTTATCAAGCATCGAGTTAAGCATAGTGTTTGCAGGATCTGATGCCGAAAGATCCGGTTTCTTTTCAAGTACTAGCGTCTTTAAACCCTTCTCAGACGCATATCTGGCAGCAATAAGACCTGATGGACTTGCCCCTACTATGATTACATCATAGAACATATGGAATCTCGTATCTTAGTTTTCTTGTTATAATCTTATTTAGTGTTGTAATTTGAGACTGGATATGGGATTCTCCCATCTTTTGGTATTGTGTAGATGTACTTCTCCCTGAACTCTTTGTTCTGAACCATACAAGGTAAGCCGTCTTTCTTATAAGCAGGATGACTTCTTATCTTCTTCCAGATGTCTATTAGAGGCTCTTCTCTTATGTTTCCAAAGGTGATTGGTGTGTATGAGCAGGGGATCACGTCTCCTGCAGGTGTGACATGCATCCACCTCCTACCCGCAAGACAACCATAAAGCTCGGGACCTTCGAAGTAACTGAAAGACATCACCTTAGGCCCTTTCATTCCCGGAGAGTTCACGCTTTTGTGAAGTGCAACTGTTCTAATCCTATCCTCTGCACTCATCGTCTCGTCCTCGTGCTCAAGCCATTTCCCTATTGCAAGGATATCGTATATCGAGACCTCATGAGCTCCAACGTCTTCTGCAAGTTTTACTAAGTCGTTTAGCGTCTTGTCATCCGAGTTCTCAGGCCTTGCAACATAGTA
>JAXHTN010000172.1:0-4410 GCA_034190145.1 Halobacteriota archaeon
ATACTTGCAACTACGGGAACCTCACCCTTTGCTTGGGAAATCTCAGCTGCAAATTCTCCATATGAAGGATTTGAGAGTCCCACCGCATTCAAAAAGCCACAATCTGTTTCTACAATTACCGGTCCTGGATATCCCGTACTCTTCTTCACTCCGACTGATTTGGTAACAACTGCCCCTGCACCACATGATGCTACTCTTCGTAGCGATGAACCTGTAGTTCCCAATATACCGGATGCCAGTATAACGGGGTTTTTTAGTTCAAGCCCACCTACGCCTACGGTTCTTCCGGTCATCACAAGAAAGTACCATCTCAAGTAGTATAAATGTAGGCTCTTTTCTCCTCGGCACTTTTGGTCTTCTATAATTACGATTCTTGAGCTACTTCATCTTCTCCAAGTACTCACCGTAACTTATCACATTGTTCAATGCCCTTGCTGCCTTTTCAAGTGTTGAATAGACCGGAATTCCCCCATCAAGATACTTGTCACGAGTCTTTCTCCATTCACCCTCGGTCTTCAGTAGGTCATAATCTGTCGGGGTGCTACGAAGAACAGAGACGATCGGTTTATTGTATTTATCTTTCATCTTGGCTGCGATCTTTGTTAGCTTGCGAAGCATACCTGGACCTATCATCGACATATAGTGAACTGATTGATCAAGGATTATTATATCTATATCAGGATCTTCGCCCATGATCTTGAGCATTGACTCAAATATTCCAGGGGAGGCTATAGGTGCACCCATATCTATTGGGTTTCTCACCGAGTTGCCGACTGGTGGTAACAAGGTTCTTAGTTTCTCCTGAACATCGTCACTGAAGAGTGGAAGATTTAGCCCTTCGCGCTCGCATGCATCGGCAGCAGCAACACCGATTCCGCCTCCGCCTCCAAGTATGGTGACATTTCTTTTCATATCTATTGGAAGGTGTAAGAATGCAAGTGTGGTTTCCATGATCTCCTCAAGAGAGTTCACCTGTATGGCGCCGGTCTGTCTGAAGACCGCCTTCCAGAGATTCTCCTGTCCGCCAAGAGATCCTGTGTGTGAAGAGACGGCCCTTGCACCACTCTTTGTGAGTCCTCCTTTCCAAATCACCACTGGTTTTTTCTTTGTAACATCTCGAAGAACCTCTACAAACCGTTTATCTTTGATTCCTTCGATGTACGCTGTAATGATCTTTGTCTCAGGATCGTTTAAGAAGTACTCCATGAAGTCGGTCTCGTTCAGATCACTTGCATTTCCATAGCTTATGACCTTGCTGAAGTTTATACCCCATCCTTTTGCCCTCACACAAAGATCTGCAGAGTATCCCCCACTCTGACCGATGAAAGCGACAGGTCCACTCTCTTTTGAAAAATCGTAACCCGGAAGAAGTGTCAGTCTACTCGATGGGCAGTAGATTCCAAAACAATTTGGACCGATGATTCTGAAACTGCCCTCACGTGCAATTTTTACGAGCTCATTATCAAGTGCAATTCCCCCATCGTTGAGCTCGCTGAAACCTGAACTGAAGATCTCGACAGCTTTGACCCCCTTGTCAGCACAGTCCCTCATCACGGAAGGGACATACTTAGCAGGGACACTTATACCCACCAGGTCCACGTCTCCTGGAATGTCTTTTACACTTGGATACGACTTGAGACCCATGATCTCACTCTCCTTCGGATTCACAGGATAGAGATCTCCTTCAAATCCAAATCCTTTCAATGAATTGAGAAAGAAGCTACCAAACTTCATCGAGGACGACGCACCAACCACAGCAACCGATTTTGGGTTGAATATCTCTTCAAATTCTTCCATCTTTCCATCTTCCATCTTACCACCTCTTCAAGTAACCTGATAAAATTACATGGTTAATAAAACAGTCATAATAGATTAATATTGTTCTTTCCGGGATTATCATAGGGAAGTCATGCTTCTTTTCTTCAGGAATACCTGGTAGTAAAGGGAAAAATCGAAGACAGTATGATCATCAAAAAAAATTGTTTAATATAATATTAAAACCAATTACTATCCTTGCAGATATCATCGGCGATTTGCAAAATAATGAAAATAAGGTGAAATTAAGATGGTTTTTTCAAAGGAATTTTTGGCAGTACTGATCTCTATACTTGTATTCTTAATTATAGCTCCTGTGGCATCAGGGGCAACATGGTATGTTGATGACGATGGTGGGTCGGATTATACAACAATTCAAGAAGCGGTGAATAATGCCTCAGAGTACGACATAATCATTGTGCGCGATGGAACCTACACGGAGAATGTGGATGTGAATGTGGCCCACTTGAATATAAGGTCTGAGAATGGAGCTTCTTCAACCACAGTTCAGGCCGCAGATTCAAATGATCACGTCTTCAATATTAGCGCAAATTACTCAGAATTATCAGGTTTTACTGTGATTGGGGCAACAGGTTCAAATAAAGCCGGAATCTATGCTTCGGAAGTAATTGAGCCGAAGATAATTTCAAATGACGCATTGTCGAACTACAACGGCATCTACCTGTATGCAGTAGGTGATTCAACTGTGCAGGAAAACACGGCAAATTCCAATCAAGATGGGGGGATTTTTGTCGGTCTTTCATACAATGGTACTGCTATCGTAACTGGTAACACTGCGAGTTCGAATATGGGTGCTGGGATTATTGTAGGCCTCTCATCATACGAGAATAACTGCAACGTATCCGGAAACATCGCAAAGGAAAATGGCCAAAACGGTATCGGTGTTTCACAATCTCAAGGAGAGGGAGAATGCATAATTACTGGTAACGTAATTGAAGGCAACGGACTGGGGCTTGGATATTCCAGTTCCAAAGGCGGATTTTCCGAATCCGTCTTCGGTAATGACGAGATCTCGGGAAACACAATTATATTCAATTCCGGTGTTGGACTGAGTGCATCTTTTTCACATTCTTTATATATCACTTCTATAGAAAAGAACAACATCTCGCACAATATCGGTGGCGGTATAAAGATAAGAGACTCCAGTGGAGGCGGCTCAATAGTCCGCGAAAACAAAGTACTCCATAATGACGGGCCCGGTATCGACGGATCTCGGAGTAACGGAGGTTTTAATTCCACCCCTTATAATATTGGACTTCTAATTGAGGACAATATCTTCGATTTCAACAATGGCACTGGTATATCACTCCCTGCACTCTCGAATGGTGGGGGAGTACCTGTGAGAAATAACAGTGTATGCTACAATAATGGGAGTGGTATTGCCATGTTGTCTGTGAGTGATGAAGGGCCCAATCCGATAGAGGATAACAACATCAGCTTCAACCGTGGTCTTGGAATAGAAATGATAGCTCTAAGCAATGGAGGAAGGAGTCCTATAGCACGAAACGTTATCACAAATAATGATGGGCGTCTGAAGTATTGGTTGGGTGACTCCCCAGGTGATAGTGATTACGAAAGGTTCTGGATTGGGGGTATATGCATGATCTCAGACAGCTCTGGAGGGTATCCGATAACTGATAATCTCATCAATTCCAATAATGGATCAGGGATATTCATTTTAACATCTACCTCAGGAAGTGGGTTAATTAAACGAAATGAGATAAATCAAAATACAGGTGACGGAATTCTTATCTACGTTTCAAGAGCAGGAGAAAGGGAGATTGCGGATAACTCGATTGAGGATAATTTAGGTGTGGGAATTCTTCTTGAGAGGGGACTTGTCATTGGTTATGATGTTTTGACAAACGATATTTTCAATAACTCCATTGGTGTACTTCTCAACGGCTCGGCGAATAACAGTATAGAAGGAAACCAGATAAGAGAGAACGATCAGTATGGCATCAGCCTGAAAAATAATTCAAAGGATAATCTCATCTACAACAATTACTTTGAGAACACAAATAACGCCTACGACGATGGAATAAACCTCTGGAACATTATAAAGACAGCCGGAACAAACATCATCGGCGGACCATTCCTTGGGGGAAATTACTGGTCGGATTATCCCGGTGTTGATACAGATGGAGACGGCCTAGGGGACACTATGCTTCCCCACGATTCTTCAGGTGGAATACAAAATGGTGGAGACGATCATCCATTGACAGAGGTTTCAACACCGACCCCAACACCTACTCCAACACCAACGGTAACACCCACTCCGACACCAACAGCAACACCAACGCCTACACCAACGGTTACTCCAACGCCGACACCTACGCCGACGATTCCTCCAGGAGAAGAGATACCAGAGTTCCCAACAGTTGCAATACCAGCTGCAATGATACTTGGTCTTGTCTTCCTCATGCAGAGAAGAAGGAATAACTAGTAGAAAAGCAGGAATTTACGTGGGGAGGTAGAAAGTTCTATCTTCCGTATCTACCTTTTTAATACTTTTTTTGTGTCCAATTTAGGAAGGGCTCCGCAGCTTTAAGGATTGTAATAAGTATAGCAAAT
>JAXHTN010000173.1:0-4395 GCA_034190145.1 Halobacteriota archaeon
CAACTGCCCTCTCATCACCTATCCTTCCGAGAGCCTCTGCAGCATTTACACGCACACCGGAATCCTCATCCTTCAACGTTTCTACAAGTGCATCAACTGCCCTCTCATCACCTATCCTTCCGAGAGCCCATGCAGCACTTCCACACACATACGGATTTTTATCCTTCAACGCGTCAATAAGCGCATCAACTGCCCTCTCATCACCTATCCTCCCGAGAGCCCATGCAGCACTTCCACGCACACCGGAATCCTCATCCTTCAACGCTTCTACAAGTGCATCAAGTGCCCTCTCACCACCTATTTCTCCAAGAGCCTCTGCAGCATTTCCACGCACACTCGGATTTTTATCCTTCAATGCCCCTTTAAGTGCCTCAACTGCCCTCTCACCACCTATATTTACGAGAGCCTCTGCAGCACTTTCACGCACACGATAATCCTCATCCTTCAATGCCCCTTCAAGCGCATCAACAGCCCTCTCATCACCTATCCTTCCGAGAGCCCATGCAGCATTTACACGTGAACCTCGATTATCATCTTTTGATCTGAGAAATGCTATGATTTTATTCAAAATTTGCACCTTCTTCGGATCAGGCATCTTGTTTACCTTATCTGCGGCATGTTCTCCTTTTATAAAGTCTCGGCTTAACAAATCCTCCATCAAGGATTCATCAGTATCAAACTCTTCTTCATCTTTAGTCACTTCAGCCTCTGATAAGTATATATACGGTTCGAGATCTATCCCGCGTAAGTAGGGCTCATCCGCAAGTATGCTTCTGAGATCCTCATCTTCATAATATCTTTCAAGCATCGGGTAGTCTTCAAACCCTTTTTTTAACTCTTCATAATCCTCTTCTCTTACAAGTTCTTCCAATTTTGTAAGAATCTCCTGGTCCCTGTACTTAAGAAAATCCTTGTAATAATCTGTGAAGACGTACTCCAGGACAAAGAGTTTGGTACAGATATCGGCTCTGAAAGAGCTTGACATCTTCTCTCCGATCGCGAGCCTTATTCGCATGATGTTAAGAAACATCTTAACCTTTCTTGGATTGTAACCGGTGCCGGTGCCCTTACAGACAACTTCTATGTATCCCCTCTCTTCCTCTTTTATATCGAGATCTTCGGTCATCTCTCTTATGTACTCTTCCATGGCGTCCTTTCTTATCGGAGGGAGGTTGAAGGGGACCTGAATAATCTTTTCTATGTAGTCTTTTCCACTGATAAGCTTATCTTGATCCTTCTCTTTGTATCTGATCTCGATGCCTTTCTCTATTACTTCTTTTTCCACACCGATCACAAATATGCAGGGAGGGACATCGAGAAAGTTCTTTATCATCTCAAGGATCTCGATCGTCTGCTCGGGTAGGCATCTGTCAAGATCATCGATGAAGATGACAAGCCTCTCCCCTTCTTTTAAAACCTTATTAATTATATCTTTAAAATCGTCTCTTAAAGTGCTCTTTAACTTCGCACTCTCCATAAAATGCTCTTCTGCCTCTTCTAGTGTGATTCCTGTGATCTTTCGTGAGGCAAGATCGGCGAACAACCTACCGATTCCCTTAATCATTTTTTTGGCTTCTCTTTTATTTTCGAACTCATTCAATATCTTTTGAAGTAGCGCAATTCCAATCGATTCGTCCTTTCCGTATGCCCAGGAATCGAACCAGACAGTCTTGATATCCTTACCTTCGAACCGATCCTCGAGCATCCTCATGAGGCTCGTCTTCCCTCTACCCCATCTCCCGTGAATACCGATGGTGAGCGGGCTATCATCCTCAAAATTATCAATTACACCCTGGAGTATATCGACATAATCCTTAAAACCAAGTCGGTCATCTTTCGTCCAAGAATCTCCAAAAATCCTTATTTTAGGTATTTCGGAATTCTCTTCACCCATGGATGGTGATACGCCATCTTAATATTTATCTGTTATCTTCTGAACTTCATTCTATCGACGCAACTTTTATGAAAAGAAAAAAGAGGGGTGATCACAACCTCAAATACTCAATTCTTCTTCTGCAGGTGTGAGTGCAGGCATTACAGTTAAGCTCACATGGCTCAAGATGGATCTGAAGATCACATGGTCCGTAGTCACTTCTCACGATTGACTGTAACTGATGGCAGAGGATATGTGATTCTCTCACAGACATATTCTTATCCACCATCAGGTGAACCTTCACCTCTTCTTTCTCACCGATTCTTGTGATCTTTATCTTATGATATGAGATTATCTCCTCCTCGCCGTCAAGTATCTCCCCTATGATCTCTCTTGCCAGGTCCACATCCTTATGCATCTCTTTGGGATCAAGTTGAACGACGGCTGAGTAGCCCATCTCTTTTTGTATCACCTCCTCTATGGAGTCAGTAATCTCATGTGCCTCATTTAGTGTAAGATCGTTCTCGACATCGGTGTGTAAAGAGACTGTCTTCTGAGTGCCATAATCATGCACCGTGATATCGTGGATGCCGTAAACACCGCCAATAGAACTTGAAATATCCTCGATTTTGCGAACAATATCCATATCAGGGGCCTTTCCGATCAGAAAGCTCGAAGAAGTCCTCACAAGGTCAACTCCGACATAAATTATTGCGGTTGAGACGATTATTCCGAAGATGGGATCGAGGATTGGATAACCGATAACCGAACCTATTATTCCTATTCCCACGATGATGTTTGTGAATGCATCGCTTCTGTGGTGCCATGCATCTGCGATCAAAACATCGCTTTTTATCTTCCTACCCAGTGCCATTGAGAACCGTGCCATCATCTCTTTTTCAATTGCAGTGACGGCTATTATTATTCCGGTGAGTGGTACAAGTTCAAGGTTTGCGATCGGAACCACTTCAAGGATTCTTCCCATGGACTGCACCACAAATCCGCAACCGACGAGGATGAGTGATATTGCAATGATCAGTGTCATGATATACTCGACCCTCCCATATCCAAACGGATGAGCCTCATCAGACGGCCTCTTTGATATATTGAAGCCCAGAATTACCATAAGGGATGTTCCAACATCAGATAGTGTGTGAATCGAGTCTGCAATCAGTGCGATACTGTTTATGGTCATTCCGAGGATGAGCTTCAGTAGAAATAACAAAAAGTTACCGGCAATACTTACCGTTGCTTCCAAATAGGCGTATCTTGCTCTAGTATTCGGATTAGTTGGGTCTCCGTAATCCGGAATAAGTGTGATCTTTTTAAAGCCAAACATGGACAACCGGTCATCTACTCTGCCTGAAGTACCTCAGATCAGGATAGCTATCCTCCCCCTGAATTATTTGGTTAAGGATTTATTTAGGTCTTTTGTTCATAGTTTCTTAATGTAATGGCCGTAACATAATAGATTAATGGACATGCAATCGATCTGATGGTCTGAAATATGTGTTTGGCGAAGAGAGGCAAGATTTTTATCCTAGTTTTGCAATACCAGAGAATGGTGAATATGGAACCCACGTTTTTGGTATTATTTCTAATTTATGGCCTGTTCCTATCAATGACAGTTTTTTCTATAGTAAAGGCGACTTATACATTGGGAATGGAAGATAAAGACAGAATAATAGATCTTTTTGTAATAGGAATCATTTTATACTCATTTGGATTTATTCCTAACTTTAATTATTCTCTATTTCAGCAATTAGCGCTTGCAGGCTCTTTGATTTTTGTATATCTTTCTGTCGTAAGGGGAAGGTCTTTCTTTGGGATGTCGAATAGAGGAAGATTAATAGATCTCTTTGTGATTGGGGTGATTATTTATTTGGTTGACTCAATTCATCCCTTCAGCTATTCGGTAGATGGATTTATGTTATTTTCCGGTTCATTGATCTTCACATATGGCTTCATAATTTTACTATATAAAAAGTTCTTGGAAGGCTATCATGAGAGCATCGGGACTGGTTATTCAAGGTGATCTCTTCAAATCTGAAAAGGAGTATAAGCTTGATGGAAAGGATGGGTGAACCCTGGGTCTTCGGAATTGATATGTCAGGGGAACTTTTGAATCATTTAATCAAACGAACATGATCCTGATATACATCCACCAGCGTACTCAAAGTCCACCATCTCTCCTATGTACAAGACCTGCTCCTTTCTTGATCCATATCTGTAGACAGTGATCCCTTTACACCCAAGATTGAATGCCTGAAGAAACATAGTCCTCACGTCCTCCTCAGTTGCTTCATTTGGCAGATTGACCGTCTTTGATACGCCATTATCGACATACTTTTGAAAGGTGGCCTGCATCCTTACATGCCACTTTGGATCTATCTCAAGAGCCGTTAAGAACAGCTTTTTTATATCTTCGGGTATCTCGGGTATTCCTTGGATAGAACCGCTTCTTGCTATCTTTCTTAAGAGCTCTTCACTAAATATCTCCCTTATTGTCAAGAGCTCCTTGA
>JAXHTN010000174.1:0-4372 GCA_034190145.1 Halobacteriota archaeon
AGAAGGTGCTTCGGGAGTAATGCCGACTGTTCAAATTGTGGGTGTTTTGCAGGGGCTATACAAAACCCAATGGTACTGATTTTCAGCCCATTTGAAGCGATCAGATTGATGTAGCTAGCAGGTTAAGAAGGGCTGATCATCCCCCTCCCCTCAGAACATAAGCAACGAAGAATCCAATGATTGCCGTGATTGCAATTATCGTCCCAACGATCGACATCTCCCAAGTTATTATCGAAGTCGTTGGCTCCGAAATCCGTTCTCTAGGTTACTGTGTTGGCATTGGTGTTGAAGTTGCTGTATTTGCCTCTGAATCAATGATTGTTTCAAGTTCGGTCCATCTCCACCCCCACCTTGATTAGGTTGCGTGGTGGGCGAAGGATTCACAACAGTAAAGGAAAGTGAGCTTGAACTTGAATTCAGACTATTATTCAGATCCGTTGCGTAAACAAACCGCAAGAAATGTGGGCCAGATTCAAGCGACATTGTATAGTTAACCCGGTCTCCACCTGGGTGCTCTAATTTTACTTTGACCCATGAAATACCTATATCACCAGTGACATTGACTCTTATGTTTACTCTTTCTCCTGCGGTAACACTTGTCTTGTCAATTCCGATATCACTAAATTTTGGGGGTATTGGAACTTTAGTCTGAACTATATCAAATGTAAAGTTACTAGCACCCCACGCATTACTATTGTTATCGCAAGCAAGAGCGTTCCATTTGTATGAACCTTCAGGTAGTGTTTTGGAAAATGTTTTAGAGTTTGAAGTCCCGGTTAGGTTTACCGTCTCGTTTGCATGCCACCCTCCCGACCAGTTGCCATACAAGGTAATGTTTTTTAAGTTAACGTCGTCGGTTGCAGAACAGTTGAAGAGGATAGTTAAGTTTGATGTTGAATCCCCATCCTGCGGGGAGAATAGGGTCACTGTAGGGGGATAATCAGTTTCTTGAACAGTCTCATTCAACGTAGTTAACTGTAATCCGGTCATATTGCCCCATAGGCTTGCATTGTATCTGTAGGTTATGTTGTAATCATATGTTGATCCGGAAGTGAGGCCAATAACAATAATTGAATTGTTCTTTAGATAATTTGTATCATTTATAACCTGGCCATTGATTCCGACTGATGAATTGGTAAGTAGGTTGGTTGTAAATGTTATATTTGCAGAAGTGGTTCCGACACTCACATTCAGATCACTTAAGATAAAATCAACTTCTCCTGCCTGTTTATAGGGGTTTTGGTGGCCCAGGTACTCCCAGATGTATTTTGTTAGTGTTTGGTTTGGTGCACAAAAACCTCTGGAGCCATTAACGGTCATGTTACCTGAGTTATAATCAAACCCTGCCATCTTCCCCCTTGATCTGATACTCATTTGGCCATGGCCAGAGACTATCATTCAGTATTTCATCATATCCTGCTTCACCCCATAAGGTTCCCGAACTACCCCTTCTTTTTATCACTGTGGCGCCAACAACGTTTGTATGGGCATTTGAACCTGGTGTTATTCTTACAGGGTGAGTCATCTGCGGGTCTACCCCTATGATTATATCGGTGGTATCTCCCACAGTGAGGTTGGGATAGTCATAAAAAAGATTATTTGAACTTTCATCTGCTAGCGAAAGGATTCGAGAACACCTGTAGGGGCATGACTCTGTCCCGGTACCTTCAATGTCGTAGAAGATACTGTTATTGAAATAGACAAGGTCCGTACTACTTCGGTCGGTGAAGGTATTTTCAGTATTTTGGGCATTTACGTCTCCGACAGTTACATTGATGTATGTTGTATTGGGTGAATTGGCGGTACTGGCTGTACTGGCTGTACCTATGTCCCAGAATATACAATTTGAAAAATTCACATTATCTGTGTTGCTATCACCAAAATGGAAATCATCTACCATGTTAATTGCAATAGAGTCTCTAACAGATATTTTTTTACCATTCTTAGTCTCCCATGCTCCTTAATGTGCGTAAGTAGTCTCAAAATTTGCCAGATTTGTTTCCTGATCAATTTACACTGCACATCTGTACTTTTATATAGTTTGATCTTATCCCGAAACGCTCCTCACCATCGATAGTAAGACCTGAAGTAAGTTCAAAACCTTTGTGAATGATCGATGGAAGGATAACTTCTCCTGGCTGTTCTGATATGATGGTGGTATAATTGCCTTGTGACCCATCTTTAACTCTTACTGCCCAACTGCCCATTGATCGAATTATCAGAATCGTTGTATATGCCAGAAGGTATGATCAAAACATCTCCGGAGGCCATATTGCTGTAAGCTTCTCTAATTGTCGATGGATTCGCACCCTGTCCATCCATCACCCAGACAGTCTGATTCCCAACTACCAAAATGAATGTCATCAAATGGTAATCATCCACACCAGTCGCCTTGATCTGGATATAATGTGCGTCTCCTGTATCGTCTGATGTTCCGGTAATCTCCCCACTTGTGCTATTTACACTGGCCCAATCAGGCCCTAGGACTTTACTCCAAGTTACGTTTTCGGAAACTACAAGTGTAGGGCTGATACTAAAAGAATCATTCTTGTATACATGCTGGTATGGTAATTGAACTATCTTTAAGGTTGGATTCATACTCTGAGCACTCCCAGATCCAGAAAATATAGTCAGGGCCAGAAGCAGAAGAAATCGAGTAATAAATATAGGTTTATTCAAATCTTTTCCATCCCCCTATGATCTCATAGTATACTTTGTAGTTTAATAAGATTTTTGTCACCTCCTTTGTGCATTTAATATCCAAAGGCTTACGAGGTCTAAACCTCTAGTTGATTACAAGAATTATAATGACTGAAGGAACCAAACGCTCAGAGATCAAACCAGGATTAAGAGTTCGCATTGTACTCAAAAAAGACCAACGAACCGGAAAACTGACTGAAGGGGTTATCAAGGACACACTCACCAATTCCTCCACACATCCGCATGGTATTAAAGTTCGCCTTGAAACCGGTGTTGTGGGAAGGGTCAAGGAGATACTTCCCTGAAAACTTTTGAAAAATAAGCTTACTAGAATAAATACAAAAGATATATACCTGTTGGAATCAAGGATGTACTCCCATCTATTCTAAAGATATTGCGAATATCTTGAAATGAGATGATCTGAAAAACATTCTATAGGTTGACATGAGCTTGCTACCAGGCTAGGTAGATTCATTTTACGGGCTATAAAATGTTATAATAGACCCAAAATAGAGAGAAACTGAAATAATGACTGAATTTAATGAATTTAATTTATCACCTGAATTATTACGATCTGTTGAGGATATGGGGTTCAAAGAACCGACTCCCATTCAAAATAAAGCTATTCCATTTCTTCTTGAGACTGAAAGAGATCTGATTGCACTTGCACAGACCGGAACGGGTAAAACTGCGGCATTCGGACTTCCAATAATTGAAAAGTTGGACCCTTCCGAGGAGGGCCCACAGGCATTGGTCCTTTGTCCTACTAGGGAGTTGTGTTTACAGGTCACGGGAGATATCGAGCAGTACTGTAAATATCTAAAGGAGATTTCAGTAGTTGCAGTCTATGGCGGAGCAAAGATCGAGGACCAGCTAAGAAAGATCAAGAAGGGCGTTCAGATAATTGTTGCCACACCAGGGCGAATGAATGACATCATCGGGCGCAAACGAGTAGATCTTTCGAGAATTTCCACTGTGGTCCTGGATGAATCGGACGAGATGCTCAATATGGGTTTCAAGGAAGAGCTCGATGCCATACTTGAAAAAACTCCCCCTTCAAAAAGAACCCTCCTCTTCTCAGCAACGATCTCAAAACAGGTTGAGGATATCGCAAAAAAATATATTCGCGATCCGTATGAGATCACAGTCGGAAAGAAGAATACCGGTGCAGAAAACATTGATCATATCTACTATATGGTACATGCGAAAGACCGTTATCTGGCACTCAAAAGAATCGCAGATATCAACCCTCAGATTTATGGAATAATCTTCTGCCGCACCCGCAAGGAGACAAAAGATGTTGCAGAGAAGCTTATTAGAGACGGATACGATGCAGATGCAATCCATGGCGATCTCTCACAGTTGCAACGTGAAAATGTCATGAATAGGTTCAGAAGTAAAAACTTACAGATGCTTGTTGCAACAGATGTAGCTGCAAGGGGGCTCGATGTGGATGACCTCAGTCACATAATTAATTACAATCTTCCGGATGAGCTTGAGATGTACACACATCGGAGTGGAAGGACAGGAAGGGCAGGCAGATCAGGAACATCAGTTGCAATAATCAACATGAAGGAGAAGGGGAAGATCAAGCGGATTGAAAAGCTTATAGGAAAGAAGTTTGAGAGCCGCCAAATTCCAAATGGTGTGGAGATATGTGAAAAACAGTTTT
>JAXHTN010000175.1:0-4344 GCA_034190145.1 Halobacteriota archaeon
TTTGCCAAAAGCAGATATAGTGGCTATTACGGGATCAGCAGTAGTGAATAAGTCAATGGAGAGGCTACTTGAATTAAGTAGTGGTTTTACGGTGATTCTTGGTCCGACTACTCCTATGTCCCCCGTTTTATTCGATTATGGGGCCGATATTCTCGCAGGATGCCGAGTTATCAACAGTGATAGACTCATAAAGAAGGTGAGTGAGGGGGCATCTTGCATGAGGGAGATCAAAAACGAAATTGAGTATATAGTTATGGAGAAATAACTTTTCCCAGGTACGATAAAATGAAAGAGTCAATTCATTGGGCTGATGTAATTGCCGCAAGGATACTAGAGACTGGCCAGAAACAGGTGGTTGCAACAGGAATTACACCTTCAGGTAATATTCATATAGGTAACTTAAGAGAGGTTATGACTGCAGATGCCGTTTATCGGGCATTAAATGATGCCGGTGGAGATGTCAGATTGATATACATAGCTGACACTTTTGACCCTCTAAGAAAAGTCTATTCATTCTTACCAGACAGTTATGAGGAGTTTGTTGGTCATCCGTTATCAGAGATACCTGATCCTGATGGCTGTCACTCATCCTATGCCGAGCACTTTCTTGAGCCTTTTCTTGAATCCATCGGGACTCTCGGTGTAACTGTCGAAGTCTTCAAAGCTGATGAGATGTACAAGAATGGAGCATACATAGAAGCTATCAAGAGGTCTCTTGAAAGAAGGGATGAGATCGCAGAGATAATTGATGAAGTTTCGGGAAAGACCACAAAACCTGAATGGAATCCTTTCAATGTAGTCTGTAAAGAATGTGGGAGAATTAATTCAGCGCTTGTGCTTGGTTATGACCTTGATAATGAGATTGTGGCTTATAGCTGCTCCTGTGGTGACGAGGGAACAGTTTCGATGAATGGCGGTGGCAAATTAACCTGGAGGGTCGATTGGGCTGCCAGATGGGGTATTCTTGGTGTCACAGTAGAACCATTTGGAAAGGATCATGCGGCTGCCGGAAGTTCATACGATAGCGGTGTGATACTATCTGAGAAGATATTTGGATCAAAACCACCGTTTCCCATACCATTCGAGCACATTCATCTTAAGGGAAAGGGTAAAATGTCAAGTTCAAGTGGAATAAGCATATCCATCACCGATATGCTTGAGGTACTACCGCCTGAGGCGATAAGATATATGATAATACGGACCAAACCGGAGAAGCACATCGATCTTGATCCCGGAATGCCTTCCTTAAAACTGTTAGATGAATACGATATGTTATCGCAGTCTGATAGGCTACTTGCCCTCTCACAGACCGAGTCCTCTGAGATGTTCTCTGCCAGAGTCCCCTTCAAACATATGATAAACGCTGTGCAGATAGCAGGTGGTGACTTTGATCAGTTGCTTGAAGTTCTAAAAAGGGGTGGATATGATACCTCCGAGAGAGAACTTTTGGAGTTAAGGGCAAGAAAGGCCGAGAGGTGGATTGATATGTTTGCACCCGATTTTTTAAAGTTTGAGGTGAAGAAGACCCTTCCGGATAAAGCAAAGAACCTGTCCGACTCACAGAAGAGTGCACTAAAAATTCTGTCAGAAGAGTTAAAGGGCAAGACAGCAGAAGAGGTACATAATGAGATATATAATATTGCAGAGAAACTCGAAATGAAACCTCAAAAGGTCTTCGAAGCGATATACATAGCCCTTCTGGGTCTAAAGTCAGGACCTAGAGCAGGGTGGTTTCTCACTTCACTCGATCAGGATTTTGTAAATAACCGGTTCATTGAAGCTTCAGGGGTGTAGTATGGTCAAAATCAGGACTTATATGACAGAAGATGTAGTCTCTTTTACACCAGAGACGAAGGTATCTGTTGTAATTGAAGAATTTTTAGAGACGGGTCATGATGGCTTTCCGATACTTGATGGCGATCAGATTGTGGGAATTGTCACGTTACATAATCTCATCAAGGCAAAGCCCGAACAGATGATAGCCGAGGTCATGCAGACAAATGTGATCACCGGGAGTCCTGATGATGATCTGGTCAGTGTGGCAGGTATAATGGCCTACAATCAGTTCCAACACCTCCCAATAGTAGAGAATAGTGTACTCGTGGGTATTGTCACTGGAACAGACATTTTGAGGGCTTGTATTGAGAATTTGATCTCGGAGAATACTGAAAAAGTATTTACGATATTCAAAAGGCTGCACAGAGGAGTACGTTTGTCTCATGGAATGGTATCTGTTGGATCCCTCTTACCTACTCAGCGTAATCTTGACTCTCAGGAGCTTAAGTTGAGGGAGGGCGAATTTGAAAGAAATGTAATATATCCGATAATCGTTGCAAGAAGGGATAAGGTCCCTTACATCATTGATGGCCACCATAGGGCCTTTGTAGCCCTAAAAAGAGGGATGGCAGAGATGCCAGCATTTTTTGTTGAAGGGGATGTCGGAATAGTTGATACTGGCCAAAAATTAGGTATTAGGCTGAAAGACATGGAACTTCTGAAGGAAGAGAGATAAATTTGACTTTAAAGATTGATTCAAGGGTGAAAGAGCAATTTAATGATCTTAATATCCTATCGGAGTCTATAAAAGGTTTGAAAGTGATTCTTGAAGATCCGGACCTTGATATATTTAAAGAAGAGGTCTTTGGGGGTGTCAAGGAAAAATATACAAAAGAATCGCTACGTGACATTCCCATATTCAGGGCTTACAGGGACTTCTTTTGGAAGATAGGAATCGATCCCACCAAGAATAGGCCTGCATCAGAAGCATTGATCAGAAGAATACTCCAAAATAAACCTATTCCGAAGATAAACACCTTGGTCGACTCATATAATTTGGCATCTATCAAAAGCTGTATAGGTCTTGCAGCATTTGATGAGGATACTATCTGCGAAGAGATGGTATTGCGCTTTTCTATGCAAGACGAGAAGTTCCATGGAATTGGAATGAAAAAACCGATGATTCTCAAAGGTGGCGAGATTGTCATTTCCGACGAGGAGAAGCTGATCGCAGTGTATCCTCATAGGGATTCGGATGAAACTAAGGTTACTCTTAAGACAGAGAACCTCCTACTTCTTGCTTGTGGGGTTCCTGGTATCAGCGATAAGGTCCTAATTGGAGCAATGGATACTGCTATTGAATATATAGATAGATTCTGCAAATACTATGATATTTCTTGAAAATCAGCTGCGCCCGATTATGTCTTAGATCGATAGCGCTTGTATTTGGTATCTCTCATTTTGACAACTCAAATTTTCACTCGCTACATGGTATCAATGTTGGTGTCATCAAAGAGTATTATGGAGTCTAGTAGATCCTTCACATATTGAGAGCCGCATTTGGGGCATGTTGTAAGTGACAACTTCTCAGCATCCCATATATACGCGCAACTGAAACACCTATATCTTGTCCAAAATGGCTCTTTTGCAGGTTCGTCAATTTCAACATCAATACTCTTGCATTCAGGACATTGAGGCCTCTTCCTTGTCGTCTTCCACTCAGTTCCACAGATCCTACATGTTGCCTTCATGACACCACCAATGGTAGGTTTTGAACTTATATTGTCTTATATTAATAGTTATATTTATTGTGAGTATCTCTAATATTTTTCCCCGGAAAGGAGCATATAAATTCTCTATTTATTCACTATTTAGAGAACGATTAAGGTCACATATCAGAAATAACCCTCAAACAATAATTGAGGCTCTCTTTAATCTTCTCTTTTCCAATCAAGCAGCCCATATGGCCTGGTAAAAGGTATTCGATATCAAGTTCTGTTAGTTTGAGAAGCGACTCTTTCAATTGACCCATATTTCCTCCTGGAAGGTCCCATCTTCCCATACTGTAAGAAAATGCAGTATCACCTGAGATCAAGACTTTACTCCTCTCATCATATAGGCATATGCTACCTGGAGAATGACCCGGTGTATGAATCACCTTGAGGGAAGTATCTCCCAGGTCGAGAAAGTCCCCTAAATACCCGTCAACTTTAATCTTCTTTAGCCCGGGAATTGGTATGGGTACTGGGATCATATTCAACCTATCCATTGCCACGGCATCGCCTTCGTGCATCAAAACTTCAGCACCTGACATCTTCACTATCCGCAAGTCACCTCCGATGTGGTCAGGATGGCAGTGTGTATTCACAACATACTTGATCTTCCTTGGATCGTAACCATCTTGCTTGATCTCTCTTAGTAGCCCCCCCATGGAAAAACCGATGCCAGGATCAACTATCGTCAAAGAATCCGCGCCAATCAGATAAGCATTGCTACTTATTGAGCCGCCCTCGTAGAGGTAATATTTATCAACCAGCTTCATCGGATCACATCACTATATTTTAGGGG
>JAXHTN010000176.1:0-4339 GCA_034190145.1 Halobacteriota archaeon
CGGTAAAGAGGGCAAATAAGAACTTTGTGGGAATAGATGCAGGTTTTAATCTACTTATACGTCCTGCAATGTATGATTCTTACCACGAAGTAGTTGTGGCGAACAAAGCGGCATGTGATCCGGTTGAAACTTACACCGTTGTTGGTCCAATATGTGAGACAGGAGACATAATAGCAAAGGATAGGGACTTGCCTGAGGTTGTAAAAGGCGATCTGATAGCCGTTCTTGACTCTGGCGCTTATGGATTCTCGATGAGTTCTCAGTACAATGGAAGGCCTAGATGTGCAGAAGTTCTAATCTCTAAAGGATCGCCAAAACTCATACGTGAGAGGGAGACTTTCGAAGATCTCCTAGGCAAACAGATGATCCCAGAAGGGATCTAGACAGAGGTTTTAATTGTGTTGATGAGGGGTATTTGTATGTTTTGTAGTGAATATCCTATATTTGATATCCTCTTCTTTTAGCTCCTCCTCTATACGCTTCACGATTAGTTTGTCAGGATGATGCATTCCTTTCACCCTTTCACCTATGTCGCTAAAGTCTTTAAAAGGCCTCTTCTTTCGCTCATCAAGAACAGACCACATCGTCTTCTTACCGATTCCAGGGAGCAGTTCAAGCATATGTAGTCTTGTGGTAATAGCATAAGACTCATTATACACATCCATAAAATCACTCTCTTTCTCTTGGACGATCTCATCAATCACGTATGGCAGTTCTATCTTCGCACCGTGAGTGAGTTCATCATACCTGAGTTGTCTTTTTACGTGGTCTACGATATCTCTTTCGCCTTCACCTATGTACAACTTCTGATGCATCTCCGGGACCCTGTTCTCTTTGGGTACGATCTCCATTAACATGAATTTCTTTTCACCAATGGCTTGAATTGTGGGTTTTTTTTGATAGACTGGTCTATTGTCTTCAGGATATCCGTATGGCAAATAGTCCAAGACCCAAGCGTAATCTTCCTTCTCTTTCTTAGAATTACCGAGCCTCATACACCCTCCAAAATATGAGTTCAACTCAATCGCAATATGGTTCTACTAAATCTATAATTTTATCCAGCTCGTCTTCCGTTAGCGTAAATCTCTCTTTAGCGTATATGGCTCTTAGATCATCCCTTGTCATGGGCATAAGATCGGCTATTTTAATTGCAATCTCCTCTTTCATCTTATCTAAACCTACAAGCTTGTTAGCTAACTCCCTTGAGGTTTTACCATCCGTTTTTGCAAATTTATTGGCGTGAGCAATCGCTTTTCTCTTCTCAAACGATGACTCTTCATCACCCTTTTGCTTTTCTTTGACTGAGTTCAAAATCTCCTTTGCTTCAGCAAATGTCAACAACTCTTCGCTGATAACTTCTTTAACGAGCATTATTTATCAATTCAAATAGTACACATCAACATATATAGATATCGGTCAATTAAGGCCATCTACCCATCTTCATCCAAAATGTTTATATCAAATTGGAATTTAGTTGGGGGAGGGGGTAAAATTGGTAAGAGATCTAGTCGGGGTAATCTTTGGTGAGACAAGTCCTTTTGAGTTTAAATTCGCTGTATCTGATGCCGATATTAAAAAGGGCGATTATGTGAGGGTGCTGCATAATTCTATCTGGGTACTCGCCCAGGTCGAGTTGATCACAAGATCTAGCGATATAATATCACTCGATGCGGCAATCAGCGTAGCCTCAGGAAAGAGGATCAGTGACACTGAAGAGAAAGTTGTCGCAAAAGCTGCAACAATCGGTTCAAAAGATAGAAATGAGATGTTAGTTACCCCAAAACGGCCTTTTGCACCGGGTAATAAAGTTTACATTGCTGACGATAACCTAATAAAGAAGACACTTGGTATTTCGTCTGGAAAAGCTTTCATTGGCCTTCTGGAGGGCACTAATATTCCTGTACGCCTTGATGTAAACAAGATGGTTCAGCAGCACTGCAGCATTCTGGCAAAGACAGGGAGCGGTAAATCATACACTGCCGGAGTCATAATTGAAGAGCTTATTGAACGAGAGGTCCCGCTTCTTATTATTGATCCTCATGGCGAATATACGTCTCTTAAATACGTCAACAGAAACAAGAAGGATAATCTTCTAATGAGTAAATTCGGTATCTTACCTAGGGGTTATGATTCGGTTGTTACTTACACACCCTCAAATCTTTCATTAAATACAGCTGCCGATGAGGTCTTCAGACTCGACGGATTCAATCCTAGTGCGAAATTACTATCCCAGTTAATCCCCTCGCTCACAACTACGCAGACCGGAGTCTTATACCGGGCGGTTAAAAAGGCTTCCTCGCAAAAGGAGTTCTACTCAATCGAAGATGTAATCGCAGAGGTTGACAGAGATTTCAGTAATGCAAAATGGGCAGTGATGGATGCCCTTGAGAATATTATGGGCACTGGAATACTATCTGAGAATCCAACAACGATCCGTGAGCTGATGCAGAAGGGGAAAACATCGATAATAGATATGCATGGAGTTGATCCCGAACTTCAGGATATTGTCGTCTCGATGGTATGTAGTGAGCTTTGGGAGGCAAGAAAGATCGGTCGTGTACCTCCGGGGATGCTTGTAATAGAAGAATCACATGAATTCTGTCCCGAGAGGGGCTACAAGAAGACGATGAGTTCGGATATAATTAGGACCATCGCATCAGAGGGAAGAAAATTTGGTCTTGGACTGATGGTGATATCACAAAGACCTGCAAGAGTTGACAAGAACGTCCTGTCACAATGCCACACTCAGATCATTCTTAAGATAACAAACGCAAATGATCTCAAAGCCTTGAGCAAGGGGCTCGAAGGGATAAGCTCGGAACTTGAAGAGGAGATCAAGAGACTCCCACCAGGTGTCGCAGTTCTTGTTAGCGGTAATATCGAGATTCCGATTCTTGTAGATGTACGTGTACGCAAGAGCATGCATGGTGGGGAGTCGATAAATATATTAGATGAGAAGAGTAGTAAGGATAAAGGGGAGTACGGTAGTATTATCTCTTCAATCTTCCGAAGAGGTGAAGGGGCATAGTAATGGGTGATTTTCAAGTTCTATTGGAAGGCGCATGGTTGGTGAAAGATGTGATATCTAGTGACGATGCCGCAAGTATTGCCATCTCAGAGATTGGTAAGAGGCTCAATCCCAAATTGAAGTACGTAGATTTTGAGGTCGGGGAGAAAATATGTCCATCATGTCAAGATGTGAGAGACAAGGTCATCGTAGCCGCAGAGACTGCGCTTGTTGGAATACTTTTCAAGATAAAGGTCTTTGATGCAAACAACGAGATTCACGCTTCACAGATCTCAAAATCAGTTATTGGTAAGGCATTGAAAGATACCCCACTGAAGGTTCTTGAGGTGCTTGAGTTATAGGACTTCATCCTATGGTAGGATGGGGCTCTTTTAACAAGAATGATCCGTCACAGCATGCTTTTTCATTCTTAAACAGCCCTTCACGGCAGGTGGAAAATGTCATTTTTCTCATCTCCGCTTCACATTTTACACCGGACAATATCTGCAGTCTAAGCTCTTCGGGTAGGTACCTTGAAGACTGGTGAACCTCGCCCTCTTCAAAGTACAATGGCCTCAGATCAGAGGAAAGCTTCGGAAATATCTTTTTGAGCCTATTCCATCCGTCAGATCTGGGTTTGAACGTAGAGGCCACCACATGCGATGCACCTGCACAATAGGCGCCCTCGATCAGCTCACGATAATCGTTTGAGAGGCCAGGGATGATAGGATCCAGCCTCAATCCAACCGGTATCTCTGCTTCTGAAAGTTCAGCCATAGCTTTTAACCTTCTCCTTGGAGAGGGTGCACCTGGTTCGGTCTTCTTATGGACCGGATCAAGGGTGGTAATTGTGATCATCACAACAGCGTCCATCTCACGCAATAGATCGATATCTCGTGAAACTAAGTCTGATTTGGTCACAATAAGAAGTTGATGTCGATGCCTCTTTATTATCTCAAGAACGCCTCGTGTCTGTTGGTTTTCTGCCTCTAATGGAGGGTATGGATCGGAGCTGTTTGACATCGATATTGGCAAGCCCTCTAACTTCCTCATGTCCCTTTCAACCCTTCTTAATAGGTCCTTTTTTACCCGTGATTCAAAAGCACGAGGTATATATGAGGAGATATAACAGTATATACATCCGTGAGAACAACCTGTGTACGGGTTGAGTGAATACTTAACCGGACAACTACACAAAGGATCATTCCACGGATCAAATAAAGATATAACATCCATTGATCGTATGTTGGAGTACAAGTATGATAATCTTTTCAGGAGGTACCGGAACACCAAAACTTTTGAACGGACTGAAGAATGTATATCCCAAAGAGG
>JAXHTN010000177.1:0-2068 GCA_034190145.1 Halobacteriota archaeon
GAAATGGCGGTGCTGAGATAGTAAATCTTCTGAGTAGCAGTGCTTACTATGCACCAAGTGCAGCAGTTGCAGCTATGGTAGATAGCATTGTAAGAGACAGAAGAAGGGTCATGCCCGTTTGCGCTCACCTGAACGGTGAATATGGTTTTGAGGATATCTACCTTGGAGTTCCAGTCATACTCGGAAGAGATGGCGTTACAAAAGTGATAGAACTCGATCTAAACGATGAGGAGAGAGCCTACTTGAACAAATCAGTCAAAGAAGTTCTAAGTGGGATAAGAACTCTTACCGAAGAAGACCTGTTATGAATGTAAATCTGAAGTATGGGAAAGGTTATTTAAAAGTTGATATTCCCGAAGAGAACCTTGCAGGAGTTCTCAAACCAAGAGAGATTCCAAAATTAAAAGACGAGTCTTCTGAAATCGAAAGGGCTATTTGTGACCCGATAGGAAGCAAGAGATTGAGAGACATAGTCCAACTTGGCGATAGTGTCGCAGTAATCGTAAGTGATATCACCCGATCTTCACCATCTTCCAAGCTGCTGCCCCCTCTTCTCAATGAATTGAATAGAGGCGGGGTAAAAGAGGAGGATATAACCGTAGTCTTTGCACTTGGTATACACAGAAGACAGACTGAAGAGGAGAAGAGATATCTGGTGGGTCCTGATGTGTACAGTAGGGTTAGGTGTGTGGACCATGACATAGATGACTGTGTTGATGTTGGAACCACAGTAGACGGCAGGACAATTAAGGTCACAAGAAAGGTTGCATCTGCAGATAAGATCGTATGCACCGGTAATATTGAGTTTCACTACTTTGCCGGTTATAGTGGTGGCTCAAAGGCGATTCTTCCAGGCGTTGTCTCAAGAGACCTGATAGAAGAAAACCACAAGATGATGATATCTACAGATGCTTATTCAGGGAGTAAAAAAAGTCCTGTCAGAAGAGAGATGGATGAGGTGGGGGGCATTGTAGGGATTGATTTTATCCTAAACGTCGTTCTCAATCCAAAGAAAGAAGTGATTGGAGCCGTTGCCGGGGACTATATCTCTGCTCACAAGAGGGGAATTGAGATGGTGGATGATATATACCGAGTGCCTGCTGTCCTATCTGATATTGTTATCACCTGTCCGGGAGGAGACCCGAAAGATATCGATCTTTGCCAGGCACAAAAAGCACTTGATAATGCAAGATATGCCGTAAAAGAAGGCGGATCTATCATACTTGTTGCCAGATGTCATGAGGGGTATGGTATGGGCGTCTTTGGGAGATGGATGGATGAAGCAAAATCACCTGAAGATATCATCACTCGTTTTCACAGTAAATTTGAGTTGGGTGGGCACAGGGCAGCAGCAATTGCGCTTCTTCGTAGAAAGGCAGATCTTTATCTGGTATCCGATATGCCGGACGAGCGAGTGAAGAACATATTCATGATTCCTGAAGAAAGCGTAGAGGACGCACTGGGCCATGCACTCGAAAAGCATGGTAAAGATGCTTCTGTTCTTGTCATGCCTCATGGCGGTTTGACACTCCCCTATGTCAAGTAGAATAATAAAGCAAGATATTTGATTGAGAATAGCATATGAGAGATGATATTTGATGGACTCTCCGAGAATTGGTGTTTACGTTGGAAATGGTGCTTCCCATTCATGGATATGGTTTGTAGATTCATTTGAGAGATACGGGTTATATGATATGGTCTTCTTGACAGAGGATGATATTTCGGGCTCTCTTGGTGATATCGATATCCTTGCTATTGGTGGAGGAGATACCTATACAATAGCGGGAAGTCTCGGCCCGGATAGGCTCGCAAAGATATCAGATTTTATAAAAGAAGGTGGTTTCTACATCGGCACCTGTGCAGGCGCTTATCTTCCTCTCAAGTCTTCAAAGGATATGCTCTCGTGGTTCAATGTTGTTGAAGCCAGGATAAACAACCTTGCAAAGACGCTTCCCGAACCAAAGAGGATGAAGGACAAGTACTGCGTCTCTTATGGGTGTGACCTCATATACCATCCGGTAAGAGGACCACTTGTCGTCAAGATGAACGGGAGATCGGTCGTTGCCCC